>CABRSG010000073.1 GCA_902473545.1 uncultured Lachnospiraceae bacterium
GGGAGCAAGATGCGGTCAGACTATGGAGGTCGAGATCGAGGGCGAGGACGAGGAGGCGGCATATGAGGGGATGAAATCGCTGCTGGAGGAAATACTATAGAAAGTACCATAAAAAGCGGAGATGTGTTCCGCTGCGGACAACCGGTAAAAGCAGGGTATCTGCAGGGAATACATCTCCTTCTATTTGTCAGAAGGGTTTCCTCATGTCTGGCTTAGTAAGTATAATTCTCCACGTTCACCTTATCCACCTCCTGGAACGGCGCGAGCGTGGAAACCATTTTCACCGGTTTATCATAGCTGTTTTTGCAGTAATGGATCTCACCGGGTTCAATGTGGATAAGCTGTCCCGGATACATATGGTGTACTACGCCGTCCACAACGATGTCGATCTCACCCTCCAGGATATAGAAATCCTCCTCCATGATATTGTGGTAGTGTGCCTTGAAATCCTGCCCCGGCATAAACTGAACAACGGCAAAATTCATGCGCGGACCTTTCATAAGGTATTTGGGACCGCTGTCCCCGAAGCGGTATTCTCTGTCTTTTTCGTCAACGATAAACATATCTGCAATCTCCTTTCGGGTTATTATAATCGTAAGAGTCTGGTAATTCCTGTGTTTTTAAAGTACCGGGAAAGCGCGGCCGTCATTTACAGTCCGGGCGCTGTCCACATCGGCTTCGTGATTCCCTCATTTACCAGCTCAAGCTGCGCAGCGTAAATTTTGCGCCAGGTAACGTAAAGCTTATTGTAAACAGCATGGTTTTCCATGTTGGGCACGAATACCTGATCCCACTGGACTGTGCGCTTTGCACCCTCTTCAATACTGGGATAAATGCCGACGCCGTATCCCGCGAGAATCGCGGCGCCGAGAGCGGTTGCTTCTTTTACGACCGGAACCTTCACCGGCATACCAAGTACGTCGGCGAGGATCTGTGACCAGAGCGGACTCTTGGAGGCTCCGCCGGCAAAAATAACTTCGGACGGCATATTTCCGGTAGCTTCGTGCACCAATTCCATGTGTCCCTTAACCAGCATGGCGGTATTCTCCAGAATGGCGCGATAGAAGGTATAGCGGTTAAATTTTTCCGGATCAAGCTCAAAATTAGTGAAGGTGGGAGAGGCGTGCTTCCAGCTTATAAAGTTCATAACGTCGCTGAAGGCGCACATCATGCCGTAGCTTCCGGCGGGAATCTTTTCTGCCTCACGGTTCATGATATCGTAGGTGTCCTCTCCGGTAGCTGCGCTCTGCTGTTTTTCGAGCTGGCAGAAGCCGTCGCGGAACCAGCGCATTACAAGACCCGGCTTGAAAGCAAGAGCCTCATACTGCCAGACGCCGGGTACGGCATGACAGTTTACGCGCACACGGCACCTGGAATCGGTAGCGCCGTCCGCTGTGTTAAATTCATACTGCCAGAAGCTGCCGCCAAAAACAGCCGCCTGGTTCGGCTCCGTTGCGCCCACGCCGATCGAGCCGAGCTGGCAGTCTCCGCCGCCAACTACCACCGGGGTGCCTTCTGCAAGCCCGGTATCCGCAGCGCCCTTTGCGTTTACGTTTGCGATAATGCTTCCGCATTCCCTGACCGGCGGGAAAATATCGTCGTGCAGTCCGCATTTGCGGGCGATCGAAGCATCCCAGCTTCTGCTTCGCAGGTCAAAAATGCCGGTGGTAGAACCGTTGCTTGGCTCTACAGCCTCCACGCCGGTCAGCCTGCGGATCAGCCAGTCGTTGAACATACCGATCTCGGCGACCTTCTCATAAATCTCCGGCATTTTATCCTTTACCCAGAGCAGACGCGGGAGAGCGCCAAGCGCATAGGTCTGACCGCTCTGCAGATAAATCTCTTTTTCCAGCTCCGGATCCATGCGGATGAGCTTTCCTACCTCGTCGTTGCTGCGCGCGTCAACGTTGGCGCATGCCCAGACCTCGTTTCCGTCTTTGTCGTAGAGGACGATGCCCTCCCGCATACAGGTGGTGGAAACGGCCGCGATCTGCTTCGGATCAATGCGGGTTTCCTCAAGTATGCCGCGGATGCAGGCGCAGGCAAGATCCCAGTTATGTACCCAGTCGAAATCCATGCTGCCCGGATAGCGGGGATCCTCCCGATGTTCCCATTCTCTCTGCACACAGCTTAGCTGCGTGCCATCTGTGCGAAAGAGTACGGCACGCACGCTTCCGGTACCGGCGTCAATCGCCATTAAAAATTGTTCTGCCATAAAAACCCTCCTTTTTATTGATTATTCACTGCTTTTTAAAATGCCTGCCGCCGTGGCTTCATCTGTGATAAGAATATCCAGATATCCGCCGCGCAGCGCGGCAAGAATTGCCTCTGCCTTGTTCTCACCGGCGGCAACGCCGATTACATTGTCCAGGGATCTCAGCGTTTCCAGCGAAGTACTGATGAGCCGGTCCTCGATATCGGAAGGAACCAGCTTGCCGTCCCTGTCGATAAAATGACACAGCATGTCCCCGACTGCGCCCTTCATGGAGAGCAGCAGGAAATCATTGTAGGAGAGCGTGCCGTTTGTGAGAATGGTAGCTCCCTTGTTCATGCTTCCGATACCTATCACGGTCATTTTTGCAAGCGATACCATGTTGCGGATCTGCTCGACACCCGGCTCCTTTTCAATTACTGACACGATCTTCGGGTCCGTCATCACCAGCGGAGTAGGCATCAGATGCAGCTTTGCGTTGAAGATGGTGGACTGTGTGTTCGGCAGGTAATAATTGACGCCCCCGGTGAGGGAAACGACATTCACCGGAAACTCGGAATTATTCGCAAGATGATTCAGGACGCGGCTTGGCGTATCGCCGTATCCCATGTTAATATAGCTGGATTTATCAAGGCGCTCGTTGATGTACATTGCGGCTGCCTGCGCGACGCTTTCGTTGTTATCCTTGCCGTCCACGGCGGGCGGGACGATAAATGCGTCCTTGAGATGAAAGCGTGTGATAAGTTGTTTTTCAATCTGCATGCGGCTGCTGTCGCTGTTGCGCACGGAAAAATGAATGATGCCGGTTCTGCGCGCCTTGTCCAGCAGACGGTTTACACGCAGACGGGGAATCCCCAGATAGTCGCCGATGGTCTGCTGGGTAAGCCCTTCCATATAATAATACCATGCAACCTTTACGAGCAGAATATCTTCATAATCGTATTCTTCAGACATATTTGCTCCTCCTGTGAAAGATTAACAAAAGTTTGAAAAGCTAACAAATGTTCTTCTTATAATGGAAGTTTAGCATGAAAAAGCGTGTATGTCAACAGAATTTAACATAGGAAGAAAAATATTTAAAGTGCATAAAAATATACACAATTTAGAAAATTCAATATTCAAAATGTATAAAAAAGAAAAAGGGAAGCAAAAACACTATGTAAAATATCGACAATTTGCGTGTTGACAAATGTGGGTGCAGAGGTGTATAGTATACTCAAACATTATTTCTGAATGAAAACATTTGACGAAAGGAGGAGGCTTCTTGTCCGGGAAAGCGCTTTTAACGATAAAAAATGTACATAAGGCTTTCGGCATGAATGAGGTACTGAAGGGAATCAGCCTGGAGCTGTGTGAGGGAGAGGTTCTTGCACTGATCGGCGGCAACGGCGCCGGAAAGAGTACGCTGATGAAAATTATCATGGGCATTTACCAGCACGACAGCGGCGAGATTTTTGTCAGGGGCGAAAAGGTTACTTCCAACAAAACCAGTGCGGCGCTTGCAAGCGGGATTTATATGGTCCCGCAGGAACCGATGCTTTTTCCAAATATGACGGTAAAGGAAAATATCATCATCGGCTTCAGCAAAAAGCCGGCGGAGCTGGGCAGGGAACTGACGGAGCTGATCAGGGAGATCGGCTGGAATCTGGACTTAAACAGAAAAGCGGGCAGCCTTTCCATTGCGGAGCAGCAGATGGTTGAGATATTAAGAGGTCTTCTGAGACACGCACAGATACTGATTCTGGACGAGCCGACCAGCGCACTCACGTTCGACGAGGTAAAAAGCCTGTTCAAAAGTGTAAACGAGCTGCGGGAAAAGGGCATCGGCATTATTTATATCACGCACCGTCTGGCGGAGGTTTTTGAGATTGCCACAGACGTTGCAATTATGAGAGACGGAAAGATCCCGGTGCGCGGACCGGTGGCGGAATTTACGCGGGAAGCGCTTGTAAAGGGATTGCTTCCTCCGGAGGCGCAGGATAAGGAAAACAAATTAAAGGATCAGCTAAAGGGTGTGGATTACAGTCAGAAGCCTGTCTTTGAGCTGCAGCATTTCAGCGGCTACGGCTTCAGCGATATTTCCCTGAAGGTTTATCCGGGAGAGATTCTCGGACTTGCCGGGGTGATCGGCGCGGGCAGAACAGAGCTTGCCGCTACGGTATTTGGCAAGGATAAGGTGCTCGGCGGAAAAGCGATTCTGGACGGAAACGATATTACCGGGTTTTCTACCAGAAAAGTAATGGAAGCGGGACTGAATTATGTGCCGGAGGACCGCCACTATCATGGATTATTCAAGCTCAGCGATGTGGCGGCAAACACGACCAGCGCCATGCTTGGAGAAAAACAGATGGGCAGCTTTCTTCTGAACCGTAAAGCGGAATACAATATGACGCAGAAGTACATCGACGACTTCCGCATCAAGGTGACCGGGCAGGATCAGACGGTTGGCAGTCTCTCAGGCGGAAACCAGCAGAAAGTCGTGATCGGACGCAGTCTCTCCACATCGCCGAAGCTTGTCATTCTCGATGAGCCGACGCGCGGAATCGACGCGGCAGCCAGGGGGGATGTGTACGCGATCATTCCCCAGCTCCGGAATCAGGGGGTGTCAGTGCTCCTGATTTCCTCCGACATGGAAGAAATCGTTGAGCTTTCCGATCGCGTCATGACAGTATGCCAGGGCAGGATCAATGGAGAATTTAAAGGAGAAGAGATTAATCAGGATAATCTGATGGCTGCATCCTTTGGCATCATAAAGAATGAGGGGGTGGGAGCATGAAGCGGTTATTGAAAATGCGGGAGCTCAGCAGCTTTCTGTTTCTTGTGGCGCTGTTTGTGCTCGTTGGGATCCTGAATCCGAGCTTCCTCACGGCGGACAATATTGTGGCGTGCTTCAACGACAGTGTGGTGTATATTCTGATCTCCGTTGGTATGGCGTTTGCAATTATCGTCGGGGAAATCGACGTATCAGTCGGTGCAAACCTTGGATTTACGGCAACGGTTGTATCGTGCATGCTGCGCGATGGACAGAATTGGGCGCTTGCCTTCATCACAGGCATTCTGATCGGCGTGCTGTTCGGGCTTTTTAACGGCTGGGGTGTTGCAGTGATGGGAGTCCCCTCCCTTATCTTCACCCTTGGCACCAATGGCGTGATGCGCGGCATGATGTATGTGTACACGGGCGGTGCGTGGGTGGAGAACCTGCCGGCATCCTTCAAGCAGCTTTACACAAATACGTTTATCGGAGACATCAGTATCTGCTTTACCGTGACGGCGGTCGCTGTAATCATCGTACATCTCCTGCTGAAGAATACGAAGCGGGGCAGATATTTTACTGCAGTCGGGGATAATCCGGGCGGCGCGACGCTGGTTGGCATCCCGGCGGTACAGACAAAGGTTGTGGCATATGTGATCTGCGGCATTTTCGCGGCGATTTCCGGAATTGTGTTTTCTTCCAGAATCGGTTTCATCACTGCCACTTCCGGAAACGGCTATGAAATGAAAGCGGTGGCGGCGTGCGTGCTCGGCGGTATCAGTCTTTCGGGCGGTGTGGGAAGCGTGATCGGAGCTTCCATCGGAGCCGTTATCATGGCGAGCATCAGCCGCCTGCTGGTATTTATGGAGCTTGGTTCCACCTACGACGATACTATCACGGGCATTATGCTGATCACCATCGTTGTTGTGGACGCGCTGATGCAGAAGCGGACGGCGGAGAAGAACCGCAGGGAGCGTCTGACGGCGCGTACAGCGGGAAAGGAGGAGATGTAAATGAAAAAATCCTTTTCCACAAGAATAAAAGAGTTTCTGAAAAGCTGGGAGATGGTGCTGCTGTGTATTCTGGTGGCTGAATTTATCATCTTCGGCAGTGCAAACCCAAAGTTTCTGCGGCCGGCGCTGCTGTTTAACAGTATGAATGATTTTATGTCGATCTGCATTATATCCCTGTTTGTAACGTTTGTTATGATTACAGGCGGTATCGACATCCAGGCGGGTTCGATCGTAGGTCTGACGTCTATCATCATCGGTGTTTCCTGGCAGGATTTCGGGTTCAATATCTGGGTGGCTGCCTTGCTTGCGGTAGTGATCGCGGCGCTCTGCGGCGCACTTTCCGGGTTCTTTGTGGCGTACTGCGGGGTGCAGGCGATGGTCGTCACTCTGGGAGGTCAGTTTCTGTACGCGGGGATCGCGCTGCTGGTATCGAATCTGGCGTCGACGGCGAGCTACCAGGGGATCAGCGGATTCCCGGATTACTTTAAAATTGTATCGAAATATAAGCTTTTCGGTCTGATACCGAGCCAGCTGCTGATTTTCCTGGCGCTGACAGTGATCGCCTATATTATTCTTCACCGTTCCAAATATGGAAGAAGAGTGTTTCTGGTCGGCGTAAACCAGGAGGCGGCGGAGTATTCCGGCATCAATACGCGCCTGGTGATTATGAGCACCTATGTTCTTTCTGCTGTGAGCGCGGCAGTCGCGGGGATTGTTCTGACGGCGTACCTTGGCACGGCCAAGAGTGACCTCGGTTCTAATTTTACGCTGAATATCATCACGGCAGTAGTGCTTGGCGGCACGTTGAGCACCGGAGGAAAGGGGAATGTTATCGGAACGGCGCTGGCGTCCATGGTGATCGGTCTGCTGAGATTCGGGCTTCCGCTTTGCTTCAAGGTGGGCACACAGTACCTGGATATTCCGGTGGGAATCCTGCTTCTGGTGGTGGTGCTCGGAAGGTCGCTCGGTTCGCATCCGTCGGTCACAAACCTTCTTGCAAGGATGAAGAAAAACAGGAAGGCGGCATAAATACGATGTTTAGGGGAAGGACCCTAGATATATAAAAAACTTTTATAAAAAGGAGGAAAAGAAATTATGATGAAAAAGGTTTTGGCTGGAATGCTGGCGACAGCTATGGTAGCCGGAGGAGCAATGACATGCTTCGCAAGCGAGTCTGTTGAGGGAATGACCGTTGCTTTTATCCCGAAGCTGACAGGAAATGCATTCTTCGAGTCTGCAAACGACGGTGCCCAGGAGTACGCAGAAAAATGGGGAATTACCGTTGAGTACATGGGCAACTCCGTAGCAGGCGCTGCCGAGCAGGTAGAGGTTAT
Source organism: uncultured Lachnospiraceae bacterium (assembly GCA_902473545.1). Lineage (GTDB taxonomy): Bacteria > Bacillota > Clostridia > Lachnospirales > Lachnospiraceae > Marvinbryantia. The sequence goes on from CABRSG010000073.1 coordinate 7,312, forward strand.
TCATCAGGCGATCAACACGGGTGTTGACGCGATCTGCATCTCCACCGTGGACGCGGCGGGCGTATCGGATGCGCTGAAGGAAGCGGCGGACGCAGGCATCACCGTCTGCACATGGGACTCTGACGCAAATGTAGAAGACCGTGCGCTGATGGTATCGCAGGGAACCCCGGAGGTTCTTGGCAAAATGCTGGTTGATATGGGCGTTGACGCTCTGACAAAACGCGGCAAAGACCCGGCAGCGGATGCGATCAAATACTGCTGGCACTACTCACAGGCTACTGTAACTGACCAGAACTCCTGGCAGGTAGCCGGTGAAGCTTACATTAAGGAAACCTATCCGAACTGGGAAAATGTAGCGCCGGAAAACTACTACAGTGAACAGGATTCTGAGAAGGCTGTTACGGTTGGTGCTGCCGTACTCGCAGACCATGCAGATGTTGACCTCATTATCTGCAACGACTCCACGGCTCTTCCGGGACAGCTTCAGGCAGCCCAGAATGCAGGCCTTACCAAGGATGACATTACGATCACCGGTTTCGCTTCCCCGAATTCCATCAAGGAATACTGCAAAGCAGGCGTTCTCTATGAATGGGGTCTCTGGGACTGCAAGATCCAGGGCGCTATGGGATGCTATGTAGCAGCTTACCTTGCAGCAGGCAACGAAGTGGCAGTTGGCGATACCATCTCCATTCCGGAAATCGGCGATGTAACGGTTGAAGCAAATGACAGTATCGCAGAAGGCGCTGCAACGGCAGACACAAACAATGGTGTTGTGCTTCTTCCGGAGCGTGCGATCTTCGACGAAACCAACATGGATAATTACAACTTCTAAGGTTTGACTTGAAATTTACCGAAAAAGGCTGTTGCTTGCAGCAGCCTTTTTCGGGTATAATGCAATCGTGATTTCCGCGAGGATGCGTAGCCCGCGGAAAAGCAGGTGAAAACTTATTAAGAAAAGAGGAGAACGAATGGCAGATAAAGACGGACTTAAGGTAGCGAAAGATTATAAGGTAGATATTCCGTTTGCGAATAACGAGGGCTTTTACGTAAAGGGGGCAAATAATCTTGACTGGGGAATGCAGAAGCACCTTTCCAATATTTTCAACCCCAGGAGCGGTAATTCTGTAATGTTTGCGTTTGACCATGGATATTTTATGGGCTCGACGGCCGGTCTGGAGCGGCTTGATTTGCTTCTGCCGAAGCTGGCGCCGTATGTTGATGTATTTATGGGAACAAGAGGAGCTATCCGCACCTGTGTGCCGCCCCAGATCACGAAGGGTATTGCACTGCGTGTATCCTCCGGATCCTCTATGCTGAACGACGATCTGTCGCACGAGGTGGTTGCGGTAGACATTGAGGATGCGATCCGTATGAACGCAGACTGTATGGCAGTACAGACTTTCATCGGCGCGGACGGACAGCTTTCCAGCATTGACAATCTTTCAAAAGTGATCAATGCGGGTATGCGCTACAGCATTCCGACGCTGGGTGTCGTTGCGGTTGGAAAGGATATGGCGCGCACAGACCGTTTCTTTAAGCTGGCGACAAGAATTGTGGCAGAGATGGGCGTTCAGCTTGTAAAAACCTATAATTGTGATAACTTCGAGGAAATCGTTGCAGCGTGTCCGGTTCCGATTGTTGTGGCAGGAGGAAAGAAGCTTCCGGAGCCGGAGGCGCTCAATCTTGCGTATACCGTAATCTCCAAGGGAGCAAGAGGTGTCGATATGGGAAGGAATATCTTCCAGAGCGAGCATCCGGTAGAGATGGCACAGGCGGTTGCAAAGATTGTGCATGAAGGATTTACAGACAAGGAAGCATACGAGTTTTATCTCGACGCAATTCATTAAAAGGCTAAAACAATCAGACGGGAGCTTCTCCCGTCTGATGTGGTATAATGCAGGTAACGCGAAAATGGAGAAGAGTATGGGATTACAGGTAGTTGAGATGGTTCTGCCGGTACTTCTGATGATCGGTATCGGTTATTTCTGCAACCGCAGACAGATTTTTGATATGAATGGTCTGAAAGGCTTAAAGGCGCTTCTGGGGGACATCATGCTGCCGGTGGTGCTGTTTAATGCGTTTTTTACCGCTGGCTACAGTCTGCGTGTGGTGGTAGTTTTTCTGGTGGTTTATCTGGGCTTTGGGGCGGCGATCGCACTTGGCTTTCTGCTGCGTCCGTTGGTAAAGCCTTACGGAAAATATCTGCCGTTTCTTGTTGCCAGCGGAGAGGGCGGGATGCTCGGCTATGCCCTCTACGGGTTGATCACAGGCAGCCAGTCGGGCTTTGCGGCAGTCGATCTTGGGCAGACGGTGTTTGCATATACCGTATGGCTGGGGCT
>CABRSG010000074.1 GCA_902473545.1 uncultured Lachnospiraceae bacterium
AAAATCCAATATTCTGATGCTGGGGCCGTCCGGTTCCGGCAAGACGCTGCTCGCGCTGACAGCGGCGGAGCGTCTCCGCAAAAAGCTGCCGCAGGAGCTGCGCGTGAAAATCGTTGTTCCCACCGGCGCGCTGATGCGCCAGTGGCATCATGCCCTGAAAAGCTTTCTGGCCGATGCCGCCGAAGCAGAACCAATGCAAAGACCTGCAACTGCCGGACAGGAAATCGGTCTGCGCGGCGCCGGCTGTAAATCGCCTGTCGGCTGCCCATATATGATCTACGTGATCAACTCCGCGCGCTACGAGCTTGCACGGCAGATTCTTGCTGATTTAAAAGACGGCGCAGCCGTTCTTCTGATCGCAGACGAATGCCACCGCTACGAGAGTGAGCAGAACCGGCTCATTTTTGAATTTCTCCCATATATAAACCCCTACAAAGACCGCTTTTTCTCCCTTGGACTGTCCGCCACCCTTCCCTCCGGGCAGGCACAGAATTATCTTGCCTCTGTTCTTGGCCGCAAAATATATCATTACGGGATGAAGCAGGCGGCGTCCATGCAGACCATCTGCAAATACGACGTTTACCACATTGGTCTGTCCTTTCTACCTGAGGAACAGGACGCCTATCTGGAAATCACGGAACAGATGAATTATCTGTTTGGCAGGCTCCTGCAGGCCCATCCTTATCTGAAGGCTATGTCTGTCAAAGAAAAATATGACCTGCTGCGGCTGCTCGCCGGCGATAAGAATAAAAAAACAGCCCAGGCTGCTTCCACGTATATGAATCTCTCCTTTAAGCGAAAAAGCCTTGTCTGTCTGGCGTCCGCACGCATTTCCTGCGCCTGTGAGCTGCTGGAAAGACTTCCCTCATCAGAAAAGATCATCATTTTCGGTGAGCGCATCCGCCAGGCGGAGGAGCTATATGCGCTTTTACAGGCAAAGCGTCCCGGAAAGGTGAGCAGATATCACTCCCAGATGGGGCAGCTTGCAAACAGAAACGCGCTGAACCGCTTCCGCGACGGAAGCGCCCGGATTCTGATCGCCTGCAAAGCAATCGACGAAGGGCTTGACGTGCCCGACGCATCAATTGGCATCATCCTGTCCGGCACCTCCGTGCAGCGCCAGCGCATCCAGCGTCTCGGACGCATCCTGCGCAAGGCCGACGGAAAAGAGCGCGCCTCCCTGTATTATCTGCATCTGGAGAACACAACTGAGGACAATTGTTTTCTGCCGGAGACAAGCGAAAACCAGATATTTAATCTGGAATATTTTTCAGATACGCAGGAATTTTACAATCCGCCCTATGATAAGGCAGCAAAAAAATTGCTGGCGGATATGCGGCGCGCCGGCACGGGCGAAAAGATGCTTGCAGAAGCCCGGCGCTGCCTGCGCCTTGGAAGCGTCCGCTCCGACTGGCTGCCCGGACGCGGCGATCCGGATGAAAAAATAAAAGCTGCAAAATATGTCAGCGATAAAAACTACTGGATCTGCATGGAAAAAATGCGGCAACTGTGATTATCCAACCTTCATGATCATCTCCAGCACGCGCTTCGCACACGCTTTTACATCCTCTCTGGTAAGCTCTCCGCGCTGCAGCGCCGCCATGGTCCGCTCCGGGAAGCCGCAGCCCATCTTGACGTCATTGCCCGCCTTGATTTCTTCGTGCTGCTCGGCGTAGTTCCACCAGTCGGTGGTGATCATTCCACGGAAGCCCCACTCGCCGCGCAGGATTCCGGTGAGAAGCTCCTTGTTTGCGGAAGCGCGGTGTCCATTGATGATGTTGTAGGAGGTCATGATCGTCCACGGATCAGACTCTTTTACCATAATTTCAAAGCCCTTCAGGTATATTTCGCGCAGCGCCCGCTCTGAGACGCGCGAATCGCTGTCCTTGCGGTTGGTCTCTTTATTATTGCAGGCGAAATGCTTCGCCGACGCCGCGATTCCCTGCGACTGGATGCCGCGCACCATCGCCGCTCCCATCTTTCCTGCAACCAGCGGGTCCTCCGAATAATATTCAAAGTTTCTTCCGCAGAGCGGGCTGCGGTGAATGTTCATCGCCGGTGTCAGCCAGATGCCGATATTATTTTCCTTTGCTTCCCGCGCGCCTGCCTCGCCGGCCTGCGCTACCAGTTCTTCGTTCCAGGTGCAGGCAAGCAGTGTCGCACACGGAAATGCCGTCGTGCAGACACCGCACTCACGGTTGATGCGCACGCCTGCCGGACCGTCTTCCGTCATCACGTTCGGTACACCGTATTTCGGAAGATTTCCCATGCCATAGGTGTTTGCCACGCCGGTGTTCGGCTGTCCGCACAGCAGGCGCACCAGCTCCTCATCGGTGAGCTGCGCCATAAATTCCTCCAGAGTCGCACGTTTTTCATATACATCCTCCAGAGAGATCACCGGCTCCTCCTGCGGACCGCCCCAGAGCAGCTTCGGCTCCTGTGCCAGACCTCCGGGCGAAAACGGTCCGAGCGCCTCCGCATCGTAGGACAGATCCGGCTGCTGCTCGGGATGCATTTCCAAAGTTTCCATGCTTCCATCCGACAGCATCCGCTCATGCAGCAGAACCGGCGCGCACTTGCTGCCCGTCTTCTCCAGCACGGCATCCGCCTCGCAGATGTACTGATAAGGAATCTCCTTGGCGCTGCGCACAGAATTTCCAAGATGGAAGCAATACGTGCCCGCTTCCAGCACCCAGGCGTTTTTCTCCACTTTTCCGCTGTCATCGTAGGAGGCAAGCGCGCTCTTCTTCACTGTCAGGCGCACAAGCTGCATCTCGCCCGGCTTTAAAAGTCTTGTCTTTGCAAACGCCTTCAGCTCCCTTTCCGGCTTTCCAAGCCTGCCCTGCGGCGCTCTCACATAGAGCTGCACCACTTCTTTGCCTTCCCGCGCTCCGACGTTGGTAACGATCGCGTCCACGCTGATCTGGTCTTCCGATTCCTCCGCCTTCTGAAAAGCAATCTCAAAATCAGTGTAGGAAAGCCCGAAGCCAAACGGATACACCACCGCTTCCTGCGCAAGTGTCTCAAAGTAACGATAGCCCACATAAATATCTTCCGTATATTCCACGTAATTTTCCGACTCATGGAAATTTGCCGACGACGGATAATCTGTCAGCTTTCCGGCAAAGGTATCCGCCAGCTTTCCGGACGGGTTTACGTCGCCGCAGAGGATATCCGCCGCAGCCATACCGCCCTCTATGCCGCCCTGCCATGCCAGAAGCGCCCCCTGGATGCGCTCGCTGTTTTTGATCCAAACAGTGTCCACCATACCGCCCACGTTCAGCACGGCAACTACATGCGCAAAATGCGCCTGCACCGTCTCTATCATCCGCTGTTCCGCATCGGAAAGGTAAAAATCTCCCCGCTCAAAAACCTGCATACAGCGGCGAAGTATCTGATCACAGTCCTCCGGCACATGCTCCATGCCATTGTCCTTCTGCCCGCTGTCATTAACGATCGTGCGGTCCCAGCCCTCGCCGGAGAAACGGCAGATCGTAACGATCGCGGTATCCGTAAATTTTTCAGCGCGCGCAAGCAACGCCTCCGGCACCTCCGGCTCCTCCGTCATGCCTGGCTGGATGCCCTGCGCGTACTGCTGCCGCACGTCTTCCTCGTAGAAATCGCCAAGCTCCGCCAGCAGCCTTACCTTACCCTCCTGCTCCTTTGCGCGAAGCCCGTCCAGAAGGCTTCTGGTGTACGCTACCGTCACATCGCCGCTGCCGCCTCCGCCTTTTACGTAATCTGCACATGCCTTGCCGAAAACAGCCACCCTTTTGCCAAAAGAGAACGGCAGAACGCCGTCCTCATTTTTCAGCAGAACCATACCTTCCGCTGCAGCTTTTTTCGACAATTCAATGTGCGACCTCTGTCCTGTCACTCTGCGCCCGTCTTCTCCAAGCGGAAGACATGGCTGATAAAAGAATCTCGCCCATTTCCTCATCTCACATTAAACCACCTTTATTTTTATTTGTATCTTACGGTTGGTTCCGTCCGTCGTCACTGCCGTGATGACCGCCGTCCCTTTTGAAACCGCTTTGATCCTGCCTGTCTGCGAGACCCGCAGCACATTTGTGTTGCCCGAGCTCCACTTCAGCGTTTTCACAGATGCATTGCCCGGTGTAATCGTCACAGAAAGCTTCTGCGTCTGGCCCTTCTTAATCTTCATACCAGACTTCGCATTGCTGAACGCGATCTTCTTTACCGGTATGATTGATGTGACATCGCAGACCGCTTTCTTTCCATTCTTCGCCGTTACCGTAATGCGCGCTTTTCCGGTTTTTTTCGCCGTAAGCTCTCCTTTTGCGTTTACCGCTACAGCTTTCGGATTGCTGGATGTGAATGTCAGATTTTTCGCATCTATACTTGTCTGCAGCGCCTTTGTCTTTCCAACATACATGACCAGCTGACTGCTGCCCAGCGTAAGCTGGTTCCCATTCGTTCCTCCGCTGCTGCCCGTCACCACAACTGTGCAGGAACCGGTTTTATTGTTGCTCAGCCTCGCCGTGATCGTTACCTTTCCCGCTTTATGGGCCGTCACTTTTCCGGACTGATCAACTGATGCCACCTTCGGGTTGCTGGACTTCCAGTAAACAACGCGGCTGCTCTTTTTTCCGGAAACGATCTTATAAGAAAGCGTTGTTTTCGATCCGCTCTTCATGGAAACCTGCGATTTCGAAAACCTCAGCTTTGCGCTGTCCTCACTGCTGCCGCGCACGGTGACGTCCGCCGCAAGCGCCTGCAGCTTTTTGCAGATCTGAATGCTCTGTGCGCTGGACATCCCGTCTAACGCCCGATAATATGCCGTTCCTTCCGGACTCTTGTTAAACAGGGTACTGTAAATTACACATGCGGACAGGTAACTGCCTGCAACGCTCGCATGGTTTTTATCCGCGCTGTAAAGCTTCAATTCCGGGAACAGCGTGGCTGCACGCTGGAACGCGATCCCGCTCGGCGCAAGCGCCGCATTATACTTATCTGCAAGCGCATAGTAAAAATCCGCCCTCTTCGAGAGATACTCGGCCGGAGAAGACGCCCAGCCCTTGCTGTAGTCCGAATGTCCTTTTTCCGGCGCCCAGCTAAGATAAAATACCATCTGCGCTCCAGATTTTTTGATCAGCGGGCTCAGCGCCTGTACCGCCTTCTTTGCACGGGAGGTATTTGTCACTCCCTCATATCTGCGATCCTGCAGGATAACATAATCCCATTTTTTATTATTCAGAAGCAATTTCAGCTTCTTGCTCAGCTTAACCTTCTCGGCATCGTTTTTATCAGGATATGCGTAATCATAAAGGGAATAGCTGCTATGAACCACCGTCGTGATCTGCGGAGAAATTCCATTTTTTTCACACAGCCTTTTCACCATCCCCGGAACATTGTTCATATACGTATGGCTGTTTCCTACAAACAGTATCTTCGGGTTCTTTTTTACAGCTTTTGCCTGCGTATTCGGCAGCGCTCCAAAGAAATCCCACATTGACGCCTGCACAGACACCGCGCCAAAAACAGCAAGAAACAGGATCATCACCGGCAACAATATCCTTCTGATTTTTTGTTTCATTTATAACCCCTTACTTTTCCGCTCTTATTCCAAAACAATCGTTTACGTTGAAGTGTACTCATAATTTCCCTACTTATACTATATTACAAATGCCAGAATAATGCAAATAAAAAAGGGGATATTTTCATCCCCTTTTTTGTCACTGTTCACTCCGTTTACAATAGCCTTCTTTAAGCAAGTGCCTTTCCAAGCGCCTCGCACGCCGCCTGCGCATCATCGTCCGGCGCATCCGCGCAGATCACGCTCTCGCACGCCAGCACCGCGCCCGCTTCTTTGCAGGTTTCTTCCCAATTCCGCATCCATTCGCCGTCACCCCAGCCGTAGGAACCAAACAAGGCAATCTTCTTGCCGCTCAGCTTCGGTTTACATTCCTCAAAAAACGGCTCAAACTCTGTCTCCTCCAAAACCTCGTCACCCATCGCAGGGCACCCGAACGCCACTGCGTCGTAATCGTCCAGCTTATCTGCAGAAAACTGGTCGCAGGAAAATACTTCCGTCTCCGCGCCTGCAGTCTTTGCGCCCTCTCCTACTTTGTTCGCCATCATCTCGGTATTTCCGGTACCGCTCCAGTAAATTACTGCTACCTTGCTCATTTTTTTGCTCCTCCTCTATATAATCATAATCTGTCATACAGCTGCAGCAAGCTGACACACACTTCTGTCATGCAGCTACCGTAAGCTGACGCACACTTCTGCCATCCCTCCACAGGCGAACATAAATTTCCCGGCATTTTTTGTATTTCGCAAAGGTTTTCACCGCCTCGCATTCGTTGCAGTATACCTTCCAGCATCCGCTGCATTTACTGCTTCTGCCTGCATTTTCAATAAATCCAATGACATCGCCAAGCGGATATCCGAGGAAAACGCCGATCTCGTGCGGAAATTCCTCGCTTTCCGCCAGTCTTTGACGCAGCTGCAGCAGCGCATACGCCGGTTCAACGCTCCGGTATCCATATTTCCGCAAAAAATATGCAACCCCGGGCTGACTTAAATCCCGCTTCAGATGAGAAGTGCGACAGACATAGATCAGCGCCGTACTCTTCATTTTTCGCAGAACGATCAGCTCTATTCCCTTATCCGCGAGTTGGTTGTTCCACCGGAATATGTCGCGCGTAAGCTCCTCATCCGAAGAATACGCATAAGTAAACAGATTCGCCGTTTTCAGTGACGCCAAAGTAGGCGAGCAATGTTCAATCAAATATTTTTCCAGCATTCTTTTCATTCCTTCCAAAATTATCTTGCCCCGAAATGCTCGGATAATATCCCGTGCAGCGCCGTCGCACTGCTTGTATGCGTGCGCGCGATCGGAATGTTGTTGCGCTTTGCCTCCTGCGACGCACTGATCACCATTTTGTGTGAAACGGTGTTGGTAAACAAAATCAGCAGATCCGGACAGCCCAGCTTTTTCCTGATCGAACCGCTTTCCTTGGTAAAAATCTTCGCCTTGCAGCCGTAACGCCTGCAAATATCCGAATACTGACATTCCATTCTTTCGTTTCCGCCAATGATTACTACGCTCATTTTGTCTCCTTTCCCCGGATAATATGTATAAGTTTCTGTGGTTTTCGAAGTTTGCGAACACGGAAAATCACAGCAGACCCATATGTCTGAGATGTTTTTAGTTAGTTTCATCTAACTACTTGTTTTAAAAAATACAGCCGTATCGACTGCACTGCTACTTCATTAGTTAGACTTAGCTAACCATTTATAAAATATCATATCTGCAAAAAGATGTCAAGATAAAATTTGATTGGTTATAAAAAATTCCCGGCATACTAAAACCCGGAGCCGGGCAGTTAAAAGCCGCGCCATGCTCCGGGAAGGATACAGAAAACATCAAAAACGTACTATCTCATAAAGGTCGTCCGCCGCAATCGTGATATCCGCAATCTCGCGCGCCAGCTCCGAACCGTCGCTCACGGCAATTCCGGCGTCCGCCTCCGACAGTGCCGGAGAATCGTTGATACCGTCTCCCACCATCAGAACCCGGTGTCCCGCCTGCTTTTCCTGTTTCACAAACTTTGCCTTATCCTCCGGCAGCACTTCCGCGTAATACTCATCCACGCCAACGTGCGCCGCGACCGCTGCCGCCGTGCGCTCACTGTCCCCGGTCATCATCACGATTTTGGAAAATCCCGCCCTGCGCAGCTCTGTTATCACCTCCGCGCTTTCCGGTCGCAGCGGGTCCTCTATGCAAATGACCGCCGCAAGCACATTGTCCACCGCCATATACAGGTGCGAGTATTCCTCCGGCAATGTCTCAAACTGCTGCCGGTACACCTCCGGAACCGTGCTCTTTTCATCATCAAACACAAAATGATAGCTTCCTATAATTACTTTTTTCCCGGAAACCTTGGATGAAATACCGTGAGCGACAATGTATTCCACCTTCGTGTGCATTTCCTCATGGTCCAGTCCGCGCTTCTTTGCAGCGTTCACGACCGCCTTCGCCATCGAATGCGGGAAATGCTCCTCCAGACACGCCGCCAGACGCAGAAGCTCCGCTTCCGGCATATCGCAGAACGGCACCACCTGCTTCACCACCGGCTTTGCTTTTGTGAGCGTACCGGTTTTGTCGAAGACAATCGTCTCCGCCTCCGCAACCGCCTCCAGGTATTTTCCGCCCTTCACCGTGATGCGGTAATTTCCCGCCTCGCGGATAGCAGAAAGCACGGCAATCGGCATCGAAAGCTTCAGCGCGCAGGAAAAGTCAACCATCAGCACTGACAGAGCTTTTGTGACATTCCGCGTAAGAAGCCATACGCCTGCCGTTCCCGCCAGCGTCACCGGAACCAGCCTGTCCGCCAGCCGCTCCGCCTTGCCCTCCACAGAAGATTTCAGCTTCTCTGATTCCCCAATCATCGTTACGATCTTCTCATAGCGTGAGGAACCGGAAACATTTTTTACGGCAATCGTCAATCCGCCCTCCTCCAGCACGCTGCCCGCATATACATACTCGTTTGCTTTGCGATGCACCGGAAGCGGTTCCCCGGTGAGAGACGACTGATTTACCATTCCGTCGCCGGACACTACCACGCCGTCAAACGGAATCACGCTGCCCATATAGACAACCACATGGTCATCCTTTTTAATGGTACCGGCATCCACCAGGACCTCCTGTCCGTCCGCCTGCAGCCACACCCTGCTGTTGTTCAGCGACATACTGCGCGCAAGATCACCGACCGATTTTTTATGAGTCCACTCCTCCAGCGTCTCCCCGATTCCAAGCAGGAAAATAACGGAGCCCGCTGTATCAAAATCCCCGCGCAGCACGGATACGCCGACCGCAGCCGCATCCAGCACGGAAACCTCCAGCTTTCTTTCCGCCAGGCTTTGCAGACCCTTTTTGATGTATTTCAGAGAGCTTACCGCAATCCAGGCGGCGCGCATCGGAAACGGCAGAAACAGCTTCCCCGCATAGTGCCGGATAACCCGGAGCGCCAGCTTTTCCTGATAGGTTCGGCTAAGCTCCCTTCCTGTGTTTTCCCGTACTGTATCCGGCAGCTCGACCGACGCATAGCAGAATTTCTTCAGCGCCGCTATCAGTTCCGCCCGCTCCCCGGTATAGCATATACTGGCGTCCGCCGTTCTCTCATATACCTTTGCCTGCGTGACGCCCTGTAGATTACTCAGATAATACAGCAGCGTGTCCGCCTCCAGGCAGCTCATATGCTTCTGCTTCATATGCACGCGGATTCTCCCCGGAATCTCATGTTTAATTACAAAATTCACTTATGCCCCTTCTTCCTGGCTTTCTTCCCCGCTTACCTCTGCGGCCTGCTCCTCAGCGGCGCGCTGCTCATTGATCTGCTTTGCTTCCGCAAGAATATCCTCCGCATTCTCCTGTACGGTAGCCGCAGTCTTCATAACGCATTCCTTCATGCGCAGGACCGCCGCCGTGCAGTTTGTGTAACATTTTTTTGCGTCGCGCCCGGAGAGCAGTTTGATACCTGCTGTTCCAAACAAAACGCCGCCTGCAAAGATTCCAAGATTTTTTAATTTAAAAACTTACTAAATTTCTGATTATCTTTTCATAAGTTGGTAAATGCCGATAT
>CABRSG010000075.1 GCA_902473545.1 uncultured Lachnospiraceae bacterium
CGCACTTTTTTGCCGACTGGTAGCGCGCCGTCAGGTGGACGGCGGCGATGCAGATGAGGACTACCAGGATCAGCGCCTGCAGAAGAAGCACCTTGACGCTGCCCCAGTCCGGCTGGTAGATATAAAAGTCATCCTTCGTCATATAGGCGGTCGTATAATTTGCGGTAAACCAATCTATAAACATGCCGTTAAAAAATATATCCACCATGTTGTAGAGCCATAGGCAGCCAACTACCGCCGCAATCGCGATCAATATTATTTTCGGCGTCCGTATCTTCTTATCCTTCAATTTTATAACCGCACCCCCAGACTGTTTTTATGTACTTCGGATTTTCAAAGGAATCTCCCATCTTTTCCCGCAGGTGGCGGATATGAACCGTGATCGTGTTGCTGCTTTTCGTGAAGTATTCCTCCTTCCAGATCTGGTGGAACAGCTCCTCCGAGCTGACAACCTTCCCCCGGTTCTGACAGAGGATCTGCAAAATGGAAAACTCGGTCGGCGTCAGCTCCAGCGGCTTCTCATTCAGCCTGCATTCATGCGTCGTCACATTCAGCACCAGTCCGCCGTACTCGAACACGTCTGCCTCCGGCTGCGCGCCCACATTGTAGCGCTTATAGCGGCGGAGCTGCGCCTTCACGCGCGCGACAAGCTCCAGCGGCAGAAACGGCTTTGTGATATAATCGTCCGCGCCAAGCGTCAGACCGGTGATCTTATCGACCTCTTCTCCCTTCGCTGTCAGCATAATGACCGGATAATTGTATTTTTCGCGAATTTTCCGGCAGAGCGAAAACCCGTCCATATCCGGAAGCATCACGTCCAGGATTGCCAGGTCGAGCTTCTCCCTCTCAATACACTGCAGCGCGTCCGCCGCACAATAGTATTTGTACACATGGAAATTTTCATTCCCAAGATATAATCCCACCAGATCCGCAATTTCCCGCTCATCGTCCACGATCAAAATGTTCTCTCTCATAGCTGTCCCCTCTGTTTTCACGGGGAGCGCAAAACAACTCCCCTGTTTGATTTCTAACAGACTCAATATCCTCCTAAAAAACTACGCTGCTTCTCTCTAAATAAACTCTAAATGAAATAATATTTCCAGTATAACATCCTCCGGCAAGGTTGTAAACCTATAGCACCTGCCACCGGCAGCTCCCTTCGGATGTATGGCAACACAAACAGGCGCAGAGCTTTACGGTCTCTGCGCCTGCTTTATGAACTGTTTTTTTATTTTCTTGCCAGTCTTCCCGGCTCTTAGCCCTCGATCGTGATGTATCTGCTCTCCTCCACTGCCGGTTTTTCTTCCTGTTTCGGAACAAAGAGCTTCAGGGTGCCGTCCTCGAATTTCGCCTTGATTTTCTCCTGCTTTACTTCCTTGCCTACGTAGAAGCTTCTGCTGCAGGTGCCGAAATGACGCTCTCTGCGGATGTATCTGCCGTTGCTGTCCTTCTCATCATTGCTGGTATTGGCGGTCGCCTGGATGGTAAGGTAGCCGTCCTTCAGCTCCACGCTGACCTCGTCCTTCTTGAAGCCGGGCAGGCCTTTACATCTTCTTTCTTCACACCCGGAATGTTCACCGTGATCTCGTAGCCGTGCTCCAGCTCTTTAATATCCGTCTGCATCATGTTTGCTTTTACTGCCTCATGCGGTCTCACTGTCTCAAACGGATATCCAAAAAAGTCATCAAACATATCTCTTCCAAAAATACTCGGCATCATCATAAGTCATCTCTCCTTTTCACAAAATATTGTGTCCATTTTTCTATTTTTAAAACATCTGGAAAGGATTCTTTTTTATTCTGTCCTCTCTATCTGTTCTATATGTAATATAGCACGCATTTTAGCGCTCGTCAAGGGAGAGTGCTGATATTTTTTGTGAAAATTCTGTGAACACCCACAGGGCCTGCCACCGACATCTCCCTTCGGATGCATGGCAGCAAAAAGCCCTTCCGTTTTTCGGAAGAGCTTTCTAAACCAATGCTTTTATCGTTTATCATAATCCACAAATTCCAGGCTGACTGTGCCAATCAGCGCGTACAGCGCTGCGAAAGCCGCCAGCACCGCCCATTCTTTGAGGATATTGCTTACCTGGTAGTCGTAATCGTCTACTTGCATATACTGCGCGGTGTATTCCTCCAGCAGCTCCCGGTTCTCTTCTCCGAGCGCGTCATACAGCTCCTTCACCTCCGGGATATCGTACAGCATCTGCAGCTCTTTGATAACCAGTGTCGAGGGCAGGGCATTGTAATTGGATTCCGTACACACCGCATAAATGCCCCATTTACTGATGGTCGCACAGGAAAGCTTTTCCGGAATGCCATGCAGCGGAAACGCCACGCCCGCGAACACAAGCTGAACGATAAGCAAAAACGGCATCACCGTCATGGCAGAGGTAGTCGTGTGTACAATGCAGGACACCATCAGCGCCATCATATCCGATGCGTAGGTGATCAAAAACAGCGTGATCGCTATATCCGGCACAAAGCTGCCCGTCACAAGCCCCTCTGTCGGAAAGGTCATCCCCGCAAACCAGTAAACCGCCAATGTGATTATCACCTGCAGAATGCAGAGGAATGCCTGATAAATCATGTGCGCCGCGATATAGGACGTGATATGCAGGCCTGCGCGGTGCTCCCGCTTGATGATCGCGCGCTCGCGGCAGACTGACTGGATGGAGTTAAAAAATCCGTTCCAGATACAGCAGCAAACAAACGCCAATGAGCCAAGCTTCGTTCCTTCCATATTGATAAACATATTTTTGCCGACCACGTACGCCACCATAAAAGCGATCAGCGCCGACATCGGCAGGACCTTCCAGTCCTTTTCATAGATAAAGATACGGAACAGCTTTCCAAGGTAGATGCGTATCTGCCCCAGTCTTCCGGCGCGGCGGTCTATGTCAAATATCATCTCTTTGATGCCCATTATGCATCCTCCCCATCGGTAAGTTTACGGAACTTTTCAATATATTCGTCAGCAAGTCCCTCTCCGCCCTCTTCTTTATTGTTAATCAGCAGGAGAATTTCCTCCATCGTCTCCTTGCCGAAAAATGTCCGGGCTTCCGTAACCGGGCCGTAAAAGGCAAGGTGTCCGACGTGATCAGACGTACCCTTTGCCAGTACGATCACCTTATCAAACAGATCGATCACACGGTCGGGCGTGTGCGTGATCACCATAACGATCTTCTTATCATCAGCAATAGCGCGCAGATATTCCATCAGCTCCCGCGCCATTACGCCGTCCAGACCGGAATCCGGCTCGTCCAGGATAAACAGGTCCGGACTTGCCACAAATTCTACCGCGATTGACAGGCGCTTGCGCTGTCCGCCGGAGAGCTTGCCGACCAGCTCGTCGCACTCGTTCTCCAGCCCGAACATTTTCAGCAGATCCTGCACCCGCTCCTGCTTCTGATGAGTCGAATACCGCACCGGCATCCGCATTTCCGCCGCATTCATCAGCGTCATGTACACGGTGTCGTCCGTCCGCAAAAGATCCTGCTGCGGCACCATACCGATCTTGTATTTCAGCTGATTGTAATTGCGGTAGATATCCCTATCCCCTTCCATTATCGTTGCTTTCGCCTTTTCGTAGCCGGTAACGGCATTGACGAACGTCGTTTTTCCGGCGCCGGAGCCGCCGAGCAGCAGCACCATTTCGGCCGGATAGATCGTGAGATCAATATCCTCCAGCAGCGTATGCTTTTTAAAGAGCTGCCAGACGCTGCGTTCCTCGATGTGGATGGACAGCCTATTCTCCGTGTACTGACGGTGACTGTATTTTAACTGATCTCCGGTAAATTGAAATTTCGTGTTGCCGATGCAAATCTCATCGCCTTTCGAGAGCGGTGTATCCGCTTCGATCTTTGTACCGTTCACCAGAACGCCAAAGATCGTACTGATATCCGATACTACCCATTTCCCGGCCTGAAAGCGCAGCATAGCGTAGTGATCCGGCATCTCGCGCGGATCCGAGGCAGCCTCCTCGCCCTCCGCCTCCTCAAACCGGCTTATGTAAATCTCCTCGTTTTTCGGCTCCAGCTTCAGATACCGCCACTCTACCGGCTCATTCTGCAGGTTTTTTGCTTCTTCCATACCCCTGTCCCCCTCTGTTTTATAAAGACGAGTTCCATACCGCCCCACTGCGGGCAGCGCCGGACATCACGCACACCGCCGCAAAAAATGCAGCACAAACATTCGCCTTTTCATAATCCTTTCTCCGTTTTTTCCGCCTCTGTTTCTATGCACCATACAAGCGCACTTCATTAACATTATAATATGTTCCTCTATGTTTTCTTTTTCTCATTCTGCACAAAAAACGCCTCGTTTTTCACGAGACGTTTTCATATAGAAAACAGCAGCTTTGCAGAAAAAATATGATCTGTTGTCTGAAAGTCAAAAACTGCCTCTGTTTTTTTCGCAAAAGCACGCACGCTCTGCATTCCATAGCCGTGCCCTCTGCCGCCCTCTGACACGGGCAGCCCGGTGATCCGGGAAATCCGCGGTTCCTTCTCAAAACCATTTGTGATGTTCAGGATAAGCTTATCCTTCACGCCGCCGGCAGTAATCTTCACAAAACGGCGCGACTCCTCCGAAACCTCCGCAGCCGCGTCAATGGCATTTTCCAGAAGATTCGACACGACTGTGGCAAATTCAAACTCATTAACGCTCATTTTCTGCGGAATTTCTATATCTGCCTCAAAGCGCAGTCCCAACTCCTGCGCCCGCTTCGCACAATGTGCAACAATACTGTTTACCGCCAGGTTTTCACAGTAGCGAACCGTTTTGCTTGCAGCAATCTGCTCATTCCACGCTTTCAGCAGTTCCCGTATTTCTTCTTCTCTGCCCTCCTCCAGACAGGAATTGATCAGAATACTGTAGTGACGCAGGTCATGCCGCATCACCGCAGCCTCCATCTCCTTTTCCTGGAGAAGGTCGGCTTCAGATTTTAACCGGTTTGCGTAGTTTTCCAGATAAACAAGGCTTCGCCTCTGGTCTTCCTCCTGCCGGGCATTGGCAAACGTCTGGAAAATCATAATATAGGAAACCACCATCAGCACCAGAATCGCTACCACACCCAGCAGATTTTCCGGCTGCTCATAAATATTGGCAGGCCACATGGAGCTGGCGTACACTGCCGTATAAAAAAGAGCCGGAATCAGACAGAACGCTCCCCACTGCAGCTTTGCATTCTCCTGGCTGTCCAGAAAACTTTCTCGTATCCTCCATATCAGAAGACCGAGAAGTATCAAATGGATCGCACATTGACAGATAATATTGACAATCATATTTGTCCCAAGCAAATACATCATAGTACAGGCAATATTTCCGGTCAGCACATAAGCTGCGGCGGTAAATCCCACAAACATCGCCCGAAAGTCACGGTATTTACTGATCAGAAAGGGAACTGCCTGTATCACAACGATCTCCGCCAGCGTATGAAATACCGGGCTCCCATGATAAGCATCCGTAAAGAAAAACAGATAATCCATACCCCCGGTAATTGCATAGCACGCAATCAGATATACGGCAGCTCTCTTCTTATTTTCACGAAGAGATAAAAAACAGACCAGAAAAGCAAGAAGAAACAGCAGTGATATGCGATACTGTAAGAACATCATCTCCGGATTCACAGATTCTTCCCTCCGTCCGTCAGAAACGCCAGGTATGTTTTTTTTGTCTCCGCAAACCGTTTTCTGCTGATCGCAATCTGTGTCCCGTCATCCAGCAAAATATATTTTGCGCTAAAGGTGCGGATACAATGCATATTTACAAAATATGACTTATGCGGCTGGACGAACTCCGGCTGCTCATTCAGAAAACCAACACTTTTTTCAAAGGAGCCGCGGTTGCACACGCTGGTCACTCGCACGCCGTTCTTCAGAATGTAGACGGTGCAGCGGGAGATGTTTTCCACATACATGATATCTCCCGTATTGATGTTCACCAGTCCCTCCTTCGTGCGTACACAAAGCTTACTGCCGTCTCTTTTTTCCATCGTGCGCAGGATCCGATCCAGCGTATTGATCAATTCTGCCTTTTTTACCGGCTTCTGCAGATAAGAAAAAGCATGCACGCCAAACGCCTCAAAGGCGTATTCCCGCGACACCGTAACATAGACGATCATTGCATCCTCGTCCTTTTTCCGTATAAGTTTCCCTACTTCCATTCCGTTCTGCTCCGGTATCAGCACATCCAAAAAGTAAACGTCAAACCGCTCTTTCTCCATTTCCCCGACAAGCTCCTTTGACGAATCAAAGCTGTATATTTTCGCAGCCGGAGCGCCATTTCTCCGGAAATATCCGGCAATCTCTCCCCCAAGCGTTTCCAGCTGCTCCCGATTATCATCGCAAAGCGCAATTTTTATCATAGCGTCTCTTTAAAACTCCTGTTAGTATTTTTTCTCTTTATCTGATTATAATACATTTTCTGTGATAAAAACGTCCGCTTTTTCACAAATAGAGCATCAATTTACGCATAGAAAAAATTAACAGGATATCCTCTTTCAGGACGCGCCATTAAATGCTTATTCCCTTATTTATCTGGTCTGACATTACGAGGTGCCGATGCGCCAGCATCTTTCTTATTTCCGAACCTCTTCCTTCACCGCACAGGCAATGGAAGTATCTACTCTGCGATACGGGATCAGCATGGACTGCAGTGCGTGGTAAATATCAGATTTGCCCGGCCAAACTGTTCCGAGAAGCTGGTTGTGCTCATCGAGCTGATGGAACCAGGAGCCGTTTACATGATCCAGCACAGTCTCATCAAGATACTGCATAAATTCTGCATAGTTTTTCGCATACTGCTGCTTTCCGGTAACGCGGTACAAAACAGCGGAGGTGTTGATTGCTTCCGCCAGCGTCCAGTGCATTCTGTCATGTACGCATGGCTTGCCGTTCCAGTCTGTCGTGTAAACGATGCCCGGCGCGCCGTCCACATTCCATGCATCCGCGATCGCGCGGTTGAAAAGATTTTCTGCTGCTTCCACATACGGCTGTGCCTTTTCCTTCTCATTTTTATAGGTAGACAGCGCCCAGTGTGTGATCAGACGCGCCCACTCAATGCCGTGTCCCGGCGTTGCGCCGTACGGCTTAAACGGATCATCCGGCTTTTCCTTATTTTTCTCCAGATCCAAACCCCAGTCCTTCGTGAAGTGCTCCGGAATTCTCCATTCGTTGTCCTTCGCCCATGCGATCACATGATCGACGATGCGTCCCGCACGCTCGCGGTAATTTTCTCTGCCAGTCGCATCAGCAACCGCAAGGAATGCCTCTACCGTGTGCATATTTGCGTTTACCCCGCGGTAATCATCCAGCACCGTAAATTCGGTGTTCCAGGTATCGCAGGAAAGCCCCTCCGCATCGTTCCAGAAACGCTTGTCGTATAATTCCAGCGCTTCCTCCAGAAGCTTTTCCGCACCCGGTCTGTTTGCCAGCATGGACGAGGTCGCCGCCAGAATTACAAATGCGTGCGCATAGCACTGCTTGTCCGGCAAAATCCCGCCCTCCGGCGTGCGTCCCGGATACCAGCCGCCGTTTTCCGTATCCTTCAGCTCTCCGTTTAAGCCCTTCAGCGCAGCGTCAACAAGCTTTTCACTGCCCTCATGTCCGAGCAGGCAGCCGATGCTGTATACATGCGCCATACGACAGGTGATCCATGTCTCGCGGTTGCGGTCCGTCCACGGCGTGCCGTCGTCTCCCAGATACCAGGAGCTTCCCTCCGGCGACGGGAATCCGTGCCCGAAGCGGAGCAGGTCGTCTGCAAGCTCCTGTAAGAATGCCTTGTTTTCCTCTGTGTCGATCTGATACTTTTTGATCATGTCCTCCATCCCTTTCTGACTGCTCTTTTACAGTCCTCTTTTCCTCGTTTAATGGTATATTTAATTTACTATTATTATAGCAAGTATATAAGAGATGTCAAGACTGCTTTTACAAAATGTAACTACTCAGTTACTACAAAATCAGCTCTCCCTTAAACATCTGATTCACCACGTTGCACGCCGCCCCGATAAGCTGCGCCTCTTTCCCGAAATAAGCCTTTTTCACCGGCAGGGGATTCTGGTCGTGCACCACCTTACGCTCATTTACCAGCTCCTCCAGCCTGCGGACGTGACGCTCATCCCAGTCGATGCAGTCATGTCCGAGCACGATCATTTCCGGGTGCAGGATATTCACGCTGGTGACAAGGACGGCGCTGACGTCCTGCAGCATTTCCTCAAAGACCGCTTCTGTCCCTGTGGTCGGCGGCATCCGGCAGAAGTCTGCGAAAGAGGTGAGTTCCGGCATTCCTGAGGGATCGTCTGTGCCTGCTCCTTCCCCGGCTGCCGCCCGCAGCTTCTTTAAAACAATATGTGTATTTGCGTACAGCTCCAGGCATCCCCGGTTGCCGCAGACACACACAGGTCCTCTGCGATCGATGCTGATGTGCCCGATTTCCGGCGCGCTTCCGCGATGGCTGTGGTAAAGCTCGCCGCCGCTGACGATCCCGGAGCCGATACCGTTTGAGATGCCAAGAAACAGGAAATCCTGCACACTTCTTCCAATACCGAACAGCCGCTCCGCAAGTGCCGCGCTGTTGTTATCGTGATCGAAAAAAACGGGATACGCGTATCTTTCTTTCAGTACCTCTAAAATCGGTACGTTCCGGATGCCGTAAAACCGCGGCGGGTTCAGGATCACGCCCTTCCAGATATCTACCGGGCCGATCGCTGCCACTCCGATCCCGAGAATATGTTTCTCCTTTTCGAGCAGCCGGTCGATCACCGCAAAGCAGTGCTCATATAGCTGCTCCTTTGTCAGCGAATCAAACGGAATGCGCTCCACCGCCAGC
Source organism: uncultured Lachnospiraceae bacterium (assembly GCA_902473545.1). Taxonomy (GTDB): domain Bacteria; phylum Bacillota; class Clostridia; order Lachnospirales; family Lachnospiraceae; genus Marvinbryantia. The sequence continues at coordinate 8,829 of CABRSG010000075.1, forward strand.
GTCTCCATGGAGATGGTACACAACACCGCCTCTATGCGGTCGCGGAAAATCAAAAGCCCGATCACCTTCGGCGCTTTCGGTGAAATCTCCAGCAGGATCGGATTTCTGCCGCATACTTCCGTCTGCTCTTCCTCGCACTCTGCAACCAGTCCCTGCTGCATAAACTCCGAAATAATATTCGTCACGGTCATCTTCGTCAGCCCGGTGGCTTTCGAAAGCTCGATGCGCGTCCGGCAGACCTTTGTCGCGATCAGCTTCAGCAAAAGTCCCCGGTTAAACTGCTTCGAGGTAATGTTATTTTTTCCTGTCATACGGGACATCCGTCCGCCTCCTTCCGATACTGCAGATAATCAAGAAATCGCTTCACCGCCAGGGACGCCATCTTTGAGCTGCGCAGGGCAGTACCGGCACCGCGCCACCGCAGCGTTCGGACAGCCCGGATTACAATACCCGCCGCAGCGTCTCCATATCCGCATCTGTCGTGGACCAGTGTGCGTGTCGTCGAGATTTTCCCAGAAGCTGAATTTTATCTCCTTCTTCAGCTCCTCCATGCGCTTATTTTCCAGAATGATAAACTGTTGGTTTGTAGGTGATGCCAGATAAATATCAAGATTCTTGCTGCAGAAAATCTCTTTCAGCTCCTCCGCCTTCTCAATCGCATAGCGTCCGATCTCAAAATACAGATCATCGGTAAACAGCGCGTCAAACTGCACGCCGAGCAGGCGCCCCTTCGCAAGCAGCGCGCCCCGCTTTTTCACAGACGTTAGAAAATGCTTCG
>CABRSG010000076.1 GCA_902473545.1 uncultured Lachnospiraceae bacterium
GCTGCGCTGTTTGCGGCGGAGATGTACCGTCTCTATGTAAAATATGCCGAGAAGCGCCGCTGGAAGGTGGAGCTGATGAATGCCGACGAGATCGGTATCGGCGGCATGAAGGAGGTCAACTTTATGATCACCGGGCAGGGCGCCTACTCCCGTCTGAAATACGAGAGCGGCGTTCACCGCGTGCAGCGTGTGCCGGAGACGGAGTCTGGCGGCAGAATCCACACCTCTACGATTACCGTTGCGGTGATGCCGGAGGCGGAGGATGTGGATGTGGTGATCGACGAGAAGGATATCCGCATTGACGTTATGCGCGCTTCCGGAAACGGCGGACAGTGCGTCAACACAACGGACTCTGCGGTGCGCCTGACGCATTACCCGACCGGTATCGTGGTATACAGCCAGACGGAGAAGTCGCAGCTTCAGAATAAAGCGAAGGCATTCGCGCTGCTGCGTGCAAAGCTGTATGATATCGAGCAGCAGAAGGCGCACGACGCGGAGGCGGAGCTGCGCCGCAGCCAGATCGGAACAGGGGACCGCTCCGAAAAAATCCGCACCTACAATTTCCCGCAGGGGCGTGTGACGGATCATCGGATCAAGCTGACGCTCTACAAGATCGATTCTATCATGGACGGAGATATCGACGAGCTTCTGGACAGCCTGATCGCGGCTGACCAGGCGGCGAAGCTGTCGGCAATGAATGAAGAGTAAGCTTAACAAAATGAAGGATATTTTTCTGTAAAGGCGTCGATAAGGACGCGGACGGAAAAATATCCTTTTTTGTATTATTAAAATAACACTTGCGTTTATGTGACTGATATGATATAATCAGTGACATAAAACTTCTGAATAGTCTGGTGCATTCGCACACAATTCTCCGAGTTTTATAAATAAGCGACAGAAAGGGTGGTCATTTGAAGTATGAAGATTTTGTCTGCATGATGCAGACGCAGATGCAGGAAAGGCTGGGGGAGGAGGTGCAGATACAGCTCCATCAGATTTTGAAAAATAATTCTGTGGTTCTGGACGCGCTTTCCATCAGTGAAGAAGGAAGCGGAATTGCACCGACGATTTATCTGAACGACTTTTATCGCGGTTATCAGGAGGGAACGGCGATTCCAGACATTGCCGATCAGATGGCGGCGCTTTACCGGAAAAGCAGGGTGACGGTTCCTTTTGATACGACCTTCTATGCAGATTTCGGAAAAGTGAAGCAGCATCTGGCGTGCCGCGTGATTAACCGGGAGAAAAACCGGGAGCTGCTGAAAACGGTACCCTATCGGGTCTTTCTTGATCTTGCAATTGTGGCATACTATTATTTTGAGGACAGCTGCCTTGGAATGGGCACGATCCTGGTGTACAGCAGCCACTGTAAAAAATGGGGAATTACGGAGGAAGAGCTGTTTGCCTGTGCGCGGGAAAATACCCTGCACATCCAGCCGGAGGAATTTTTAAGCATGGACAGCCTGCTGGAAAAGTTTCAGGGATGCGGGGAGGCAAAGGTGGAGAAGGAGGACGTTTTGCCGATGTATGTGCTGACGAATAAAACAAATTATTTTGGAGCAGCAAGCCTGCTGTTTGATTCGGTACTGCAGAATATTGCAGGTAAACTGGAGGACGATTTCTGGATCCTTCCGAGCAGCGTCCACGAATGTATCATTATCCCGGCGGAATCCGCGATGTCCAAAGAGGAGATGCAGGAGATGGTACGTGAGATCAACCGCAATGAGGTGGCTGCGGAGGATTTTCTTTCGGATGAAATCTACCGTTATCAGAGAGAATTTCATAAACTTAGTCTGTAGAGAAAGCGATTCCTTGCTTATGGAAGCAGGACTTGTTTCTGACGCTGGACTACGCCGGACTGGAAAAAATAAAAAGTCAGGGATGCTTTCCTTGACTTTTTGTGCATTTTGTAGTATTGTATTGAAAGGTACTGATGTTCAGTACCGTGCACCTGTAGCTCAGGGGATAGAGCAGTGGTTTCCGGTACCACGTGTCGGGGGTTCGAATCCCTCCAGGTGCGTTTTAAATTTGCAAGGAAATTATAAGACGGAGGAAGGGTAAATGGATAATATCAGAGAGTGGATTTCCGATAATCTGCGCTATATACTTCTCGGACTTGCACTGATTCTTGTCCTTGCGGTTGCTGTGATCGGAATTCGGGCGATCAGCAATATCGCAGCAGGAAAAAGTCCGGTGGCAGATCTGCAGCAGACGGAAACGGAATCCGAAACGACAAAGGATGTGATCGTGGAGACAGAGGCGCAGCCTGCATCGGCGGGAACGCTTCAGGAGAATGACGGCAGGGTGCTGACGGTCATGACTTCATACTATTCAGCGCGTACAAACGGAGATACGGAGACGCTGAAAAAGCTTGATCCTTCCCTGACAGACCAGGAGCTGACAGAGCTGACAGGCGGCTATGTGGAAAAATACGAAGATATCAGGACTTATTCCCTGCAGGGACGGGCAGCAGGAGAGTATGTGGTGTATGTTTGTTACAACGGAAAGGTAGTAAATATCGACACGCGTGTGCCAAGTCTGACACAGTTTTATTTAAAGAGCGATGAGCAGGGCAGCCTTTATATTTATGATTATGACGGCGATACCGACACGGAGGCATATCTTGAAGAGACGCGCAAAACGTCTGAGGTGCAGTCTTTGATCGCTTCCGTAAAACAGGAATGTGATGAGGCGGAAAATTCTGATCCGGCGCTGAAGGAATTCATGAGCCAGTACGGCAGCACGCAGGAGGGTGCATCAGGTCAGAACAGTGACGGTGAAAACTCCGGCAATGAAATGGTGGCGATTGACGAGTGTAATATCCGTACTGAGCCGAATACGGACTGTGAAGTGCTTGCTGTTCTGTATATCGGTGAAACTGTTACGAAGACAGGAGAGACGGACGACGGATGGACGGAAATTGACTACAACGGACAGACCGCGTATATAAAGAGCGAATTCCTTGCCACGGCGGAGGAAGCGCAGGCTGCAAACGAAACGGATTATTTTGCTCCGGGAAGCACGGATGACGGTACGGGAGATGCAGACTACACTGCGGACGATTATACCGGCGCGTAGCGGTGCTCTGATTAAAAAAATGAATAGACGTTATCTATATTATTCAAATTGACAATCATGAAAAATTCTTGTCATGAAAAAGAAGTCAGTATATAATAAGGTAGATGGACAAAGATGTCAAAAATGCAGACGGATCTGTTCCGTCTGCATTTGTTTATTCCGCGAGAATAAACGGCATCTCAGAAACGATTTAAGGAGGAGAATGAAAATGTCATACGTTGATGAGGTAATTGAGCAGGTTGTGAAGAAAAACCCTGCAGAGCCGGAATTCCACCAGGCAGTGAAAGAGGTTCTGGAATCACTGAGAGTTGTTGTGGAAGCAAACGAGGAAAAATTCAGAAAGGATGCCCTGCTGGAGCGTCTGGTCGAGCCGGAGAGACAGATCAAATTCCGCGTTCCGTGGGTAGATGATAAAGGACAGGTACAGGTAAACACAGGCTACCGTGTACAGTTTAACAGCGCCATCGGACCGTACAAGGGAGGTCTTCGCCTTCATCCGTCCGTAAACCTCGGCATTATCAAATTCCTTGGTTTTGAACAGATTTTCAAAAATTCTCTGACAGGTCTGCCGATCGGCGGCGGCAAGGGCGGTTCTGACTTCGATCCGAAGGGCAAATCAGACAGAGAGGTTATGGCATTCTGCCAGAGCTTTATGACAGAGCTTTGCAAATATATCGGCGCAGACACCGACGTACCGGCAGGCGATATCGGTACCGGCGCGCGGGAGATCGGTTATATGTTCGGACAGTATAAGAGGATCAGAGGTCTGTATGAGGGTGTTCTGACAGGCAAAGGTCTTTCCTACGGCGGTTCCCTTGCAAGAACGGAGGCAACCGGCTACGGTCTTCTGTATCTCACGCAGGAGCTTCTGAAGATCAACGGCAAGGAGATCAGCGGTATGACGGCAGCGGTTTCCGGTTCCGGCAACGTTGCGATCTACGCGATCCAGAAAGCGCAGCAGCTTGGCGTGAAGGTTGTTACCTGCTCCGATTCCACCGGCTGGGTATACGATCCGGAAGGCATCGATGTGGCAGCGCTGAAGGAAATCAAAGAGGTAAAGCGTGCGCGTCTGACAGAGTACAAGAACTATCGTCCGAACTCTGAGTACCATGAGGGCAGAGGCGTATGGAGCATCAAGGTTGACCTCGCTCTTCCGTGCGCTACTCAGAATGAGCTGCTTCTTGACGATGCAAAACAGCTTGTGGCAAACGGCGTTACCGCAGTCTGCGAGGGCGCAAACATGCCGACTACGCTGGAGGCAACCGAGTATCTGCAGGCAAACGGCGTGATCTTTGCACCGGGCAAAGCTGCAAACGCAGGCGGCGTTGCGACCTCCGCACTGGAGATGTCCCAGAACAGTGAGCGTCTGAGCTGGTCCTTTGAGGAAGTGGATGCAAAGCTGCAGCAGATTATGATCAACATCACGCATAATATTTCTGATGCAGCCGAGAGATACGGTATGGCAGGCAACTATGTGGCAGGCGCAAATATCGCAGGCTTCGAAAAGGTTGTAAATGCAATGACGGCACAGGGTATTGTGTAAATAGATTTGGAAAAAGCTTAGGAAATGTTCCCGCCTGCCAGACGACGGCGTCTGCCATGCGGGGACGTTTTGTTACTGTTCACTCCGTTCGCAGTAACCTTCGCAAATCCATTTAAAATTCGCTTCGCGAATGGGATTTGCTCACACCTGAATCATGTTCTCACGCCTCAAACAGCAGGTGTTTGAGGCTGGCGTGAACAGTAACGACGTTTTGTTTTTGCCGCAGAAAGCGCTTGACATTGCCCGGCAAAAGGAGAATAATTAGGAATAAAGAACGAGCACGGCGCGCTTACGGGAGAGAAAAGCTGACGTGCGATGAGGAGGAAAAATTATGTTAGACATCAAGATCACAAAAACAACAAACCCGAAACCGCTTCCGACGGAGGACAATCCGCTGGTGTTTGGTACGATTTTTACAGATCACATGTATGTGATGGAATATACAAAGGGACAAGGGTGGCATGACCCGGAAATTATGCCGTATCAGCCCCTTTCTCTTGATCCGTCCGCAATGGTATTCCACTATGGACAGGAGATGTTTGAGGGTCTGAAGGCTTATAAGACGGATGACGGAAGAATCCTGCTGTTCCGCCCGGACAAAAATATCGAGCGTGCAAACAACTCCAACAAGCGTCTGGAGATTCCGCAGATTCCGGAGGATGATTTTCTGAACGCGCTGAAAACACTGGTAAAACTGGATCAGGCGTGGATTCCGACAAAGCCGGGTACCTCCCTTTATATTCGTCCGTTTGTGATCGCGACCGATCCGTTCCTTGGCGTGCGTCCGTCCAATACTTACAAGTTTATCATCATCCTTTCCCCGGTAGGCGCTTACTATCCGGAAGGACTTGACCCGGTAAAAATCTGGATCGAGGATGAGTATGTAAGAGCCGTAAAGGGCGGTATCGGCGAGGCAAAGACCGGCGGCAATTATGTGGCGTCCCTGGCAGCGCAGATTAAGGCGCACGAGGAGGGCTACTCCCAGGTGCTCTGGCTGGACGGTGTGGAGAGAAAATATATCGAAGAGGTTGGCGCTATGAACATCTTCTTTAAGATCAACGGCACTGTTGTGACGCCGATGCTGAACGGAAGTATCCTTCCGGGCGTTACCAGAAATACCTGCATCCAGCTCTGCAAGGAGTGGGGACTTCCGGTGGAGGAGCGCCGCATTTCTGTGGACGAGCTGGTAGAGGCGGCAAAAACCGGCGCTCTGGAAGAGGTATGGGGCTCCGGCACGGCTGCCGTTATTTCTCCGGTGGGTCATCTGCGCTATGAGGACGACGTGTTCCAGATCGCAGACGGCGGCATCGGTTCTGTCAGCCAGAAGCTGTACGATACCGTTACCGGTATTCAGCTTGGGAAGGTTGAGGATAAGCACGGCTGGACGGTAGAGGTGAAGTAAGAGCGCCGCCTATTGACAGTTGTTTTGTCTTCATAAAAGATGGTCGACAAAAACAACTGTCGCTATGCACGCAAATCCTTCAAAGCTTTGCCTATTGTCTGCACATGGATGCGGGATGCCGGATTCTTTGCGTAAATTTTCAATATGTTAGATTTTCTGCTAAATACCCAATGGCGAATATTATCAGGTAACTCTGGGGTTGCTAGTAGTCGATGGATTGATTTTAACGCTCCGTCCGCGGCTTCCAGCGGATGAGCCGCATGGAGTTGAGGAGCACGCAGACGGTGGATCCGTTGTGGAGCAGAGCACCGGGCACCATCGGCAGCAGACCGAGACTGGAAAGCGTGATGCCGGCGAAGTTGACGAAGCAGGCAAATACGATGATGTTTTCCAGGATGATGGTGCGCGCCTTGCGGGTGACGGCGAGCGCGTAGGACAGGCCGGCGCTGCTGCATTTATCTGCGAAAATGACGTCCGCCTCCGCTGAGCAGCCAAGCGTCAGATTGTTGTCTGTGCGGTAGAGTCCGCTCTGGGGCGAGGGCTGCACCGAGGATGCCGCGCCAAGGCGCTCCACGGTTTTCCCGTCCGGAAGGATAATGCCGTGTTTCGCCGCGTTGATGACACAGGCGAGTACGGCAGCCGGGCTTGCAAGCACCAGCGAGCAGGGGCAGGCGATGACAAGGATGGACATCACGCGCGAGATATCGCGGGTAAAAATAAATACAACGGCGCAGATGCCAAGGATCACCGGCAGGAAATATCTGGAAAAGCGGTCGGCAAGACGCTGCACGTTTCCGCCTTCCCCGGAGACATGTCTGCTGCTTTTTGACGATGCGGGCAGGGAGGAGAGAAGGGCGTCTGCCGTCAGATGTGTTTTTTCCATGGTGAAGTCCTCCAGCGCTTCGCCGAGGAGCATCATAAAGGAAACCTCTGCGCCCTCCATAAATTCTCCGGTAAAGATCGTGCCGATCAGCGCGAGCACCACAAGGATACCGGTCGTGACGGAGCGTGTGCGCCAGACAGTTTCCAGCGTGTCATAGCAGATAAAGCCGCCGCCGATGGCGAGCGGGATCAGCGCTGCCGGAAAAGGAAGCGGCAGAGCGAATACCTCGTCGATGAGAACGGCGAGGAGGATCAGCAGTAATACGAGTGCCGGAAAGCCGAATGCTTTCAAATATATTTTTGTGTTCATATGTTCCCTCATTTCTATAATCTGTAATAACAAGCGACGAGGAGACCTGTTTTACCAGGCTCCTCGTCCGTAAGTTTATAAAAGATGAATACCGTTTCGTCTTGCTTCCTTTGTGATTTCCTCCGGCCACAGCGACACCTGCACCTCGCCGATGTGCGCCTTTCGCAGATAGAACATACAGATACGCGACTGACCGATGCCGCCGCCGATGGTGTAAGGCAGCTTCTTTTCGAGAATCGCCTTCTGGAACGGAAGAGACGCCCGCTCCGGGCATCCGGCGATTTCGAGCTGACGCAGCAGGCTTTCCTCATCCACGCGGATTCCCATGGAGGAAAGCTCCAGCGCGATGTCCAGCACCGGGTAGTAGACGATGATATCGCCGTTCAGCGCCCAGTCGTCGTAATCCGGCGCTCTGCCGTCGTGTCGCTGTCCGGAGGCGAGCACGCCGCCGATCTGCATGATAAATACGGCGCCTTTTTCCTTCGCGATGCGGTATTCGCGTTCCTTTGGCGTGCAGTCCGGATAGAAATCCTCCAGCTCCTGCGAGGTGATAAAGAAGATGTCCTTCGGAAGAAGCTCTTCAATATAATCATACTGGATCGCCATGTATTTTTCGGTTTTTTTCAGTACCTTGTAGATGGTGCGGACCACTTCTTTTAAGGTATCCGCCGTGCGTTCCTCGTGGGAAATGATTTTTTCCCAGTCCCACTGATCCACGTAGATGGAATGAATGTTGTCGGTATCCTCATCCCGGCGGATCGCGTTCATATCGGTGTACAGCCCCTCGCCGTGGGAAAAGCCGTATTCTTTTAAGGCATAGCGCTTCCATTTTGCCAGGGAATGCACGATTTCTGCGGTGTTTTCATTCTGTTCGCGGATGCCGAAGGAAACGGGACGCTCGACGCCGTTCAGGTTGTCATTCAGTCCGGAAGCTGGGGTGACAAAAAGCGGCGCGGATACGCGCAGCAGATTCAGACGGGAAGAGAGCGTCTGCTGAAAAAAGTCCTTCACCGTTTTGATGGCAACCTGTGTATCGTGAAGATTCAGAGCCGATTCGTAATGTTCGGGAATAATTAAATGTTCCATATTCTGTTAAAATCCTCCCTTACCATGCCAGCTGCACAAAAGCAGCCGGTATGAGAATTTGTTTCTTTCACAGTATAACAGATTTTGGGGAAATTACAAGGAAAACAACGGGTAAAACCTACTGAATGTGTGCCGGTGCTGTGTTCTATATAGGATATTTATCAAAAAAAGGTGTTATGTATGAGATTTTTACATCGCAGTAATAAATATATTTCATAAAAATGGGGCTTGTAATTAAAAAAATGATATGTTATCATGTGAAACAAGATAAATGCAATGAAGGAGACTCTTGTCCACGGAACTTGACAGGAATACGGCGTCATCGACTGAGAGCGCTGTTTGAGGGAACGGACAAAAAGGGAACACTCCGGAGCAGACCGGTTGAACGCGCGGCGGTTATTTTGCGGGGAGGTCTTTCAGATTTTTCACGGCGAAAAAGCTGCAGTAGGTCGGTACGTAAAGCAGACGTTATATGCTTTAGAGACAGAATCTGCGGATTCTGTGAATGCGGGTGGTACCGCGGATAAAGAAGTTTATTCGCCCCGGGATATCTTTGTATCCCGGGGCGCTTTTTTTCGCATCGGCCGCGCGACCGACATGGAGCGAAGCGAAATGGAGATGCACATCGGGAAAGAATAGGAGGAGTGCAGATTATGAGCAACATTTACAGAGACGTTACATTAGACCAGGTGAGTGAGGAAGACATCGGAAAAGAGCTGCGCATAGCGGGCTGGGTGGAGAACATCCGCGACCACGGCGGCGTTTCCTTTGTCGATGTGCGCGATATGTACGCGGTGATGCAGGTGGTCCTGCGGGATGGCGCGCTGCTGGAGGGAATCCGCCGGGAGCAGGCGGTTTCCATCAGAGGGCTGGTGGAGAAGCGCGATGAGGAAACGTACAATCCGAAGATCCCGACCGGAACGATCGAGCTGGAGGCGCATGAGGTCACCGTTCTCGGCGGTGTCTACAAAAATCTTCCGTTTGAGGTGCAGACCAGCCGCGAGGTGCGCGAGGACGTCCGTCTGAAATACCGCTATCTGGATCTGCGCAACAAAAAGGTGAAGGACAACATCATTTTCCGCTCGCAGGTGATTTCCTTCCTGCGCCAGAAAATGACGGAGCTTGGGTTCCTGGAAATCCAGACGCCGATCCTCTGTGCGTCCTCCCCGGAGGGGGCGCGGGACTACATCGTTCCGTCGCGCAAATTCAAGGGGAAATTTTACGCGCTGCCGCAGGCGCCGCAGCAGTATAAGCAGCTTCTGATGGTGTCCGGCT
>CABRSG010000077.1 GCA_902473545.1 uncultured Lachnospiraceae bacterium
TTTCCTCTCCGGGGCGCACGGAGATCGGCGGCAACCATACCGACCACAATCATGGAAAGGTGCTTGCAGGCAGTGTTAACCAGGACTGCATCTGTGCGGCGCGCAAAAATGATTCCAATCAGATACATATTATCAGCGAGACGTTTCATCAGGATTTTGTCATTGATCTGGACAAGCTGGAGCCGGATGCAAAGACCACCGGCACGGTGCCGCTGATCAAGGGGATTCTTGCCGGCTTTAAGGAGAGAGGATTTGCGGTAGGCGGCTTTGACGCGTTCACCACAAGCAATGTGATCAGCGCGGCGGGCGTCAGCTCCTCGGCGTCCTTTGAAATGCTGATCTGTTCGATATTGAATTATTTCTTTAATGATAATAAAATGACCGTCACCAACTATGCACATGCGGGACGCTATGCGGAAAATGTCTATTGGAAAAAGGCGTCCGGACTGCTTGACCAGATGGCGTGCGCGTGCGGCGGCGTTGTGACGATTGATTTTGCAGATAACGAGAATCCGAAGGTGGAAAAGATTGATTTCAGTCTTGATGCGATCGGCTGTGACCTTCTGATCGTCAATACCGGAAAAGGTCACGCCAACATGAGCGACGAGTATTCTGCAGTTCCGGTGGAGATGAAAAAGGCGGCTGCCTATTTTGGAAAAGAAGTCCTGGCGGAAGTACCGTATGAGAAATTCATGGAAGAGATTCCGCGTCTGCGCACTGCGCTTGGCGACCGCTGCGTGATGCGCGCGCTGCATTTCTACAGTGAAAATGCCCGCGTGGACGAGGAAGTGGCAGCGTTAAAGGAAAAACGTTACGACGACTTCCTGCATCTGATCTGTGAGTCCGGCGATTCCTCCTGGAAGTGGCTGCAGAATTGCTACTGCATTGAGACGCCGCAGGAGCAGGCAATCTGCGTGGCGCTTGCCATGACGGAGCTGTACCGCCGGAGTAAAGGCATCAAAAAGAGCGCCTGCCGTATCCACGGCGGCGGCTTTGCCGGGGTGATCATGGTGATACTTCCGAAGGAGTATACAGACGACTTTACAAAATATATTGAAGAAAAATTAAACGACAAGTGCGTTTACAAAATGACGATCCGCAAATACGGCGCGATCCATATGGAACTGTAAAAAACAGGGGCTGTGAAAAAATGGGATAAGAATTCCAAGGATTCACAGCCCAGCCTTTAGACTACAATTTTTGTTATTTCACCGTATCTGAAAAATCAGACTGGACAACCTGAAACGAAAAAACGATATCACATACATCTGCATTTCCTTCCACGGGAAAACCACCGTTTCCGCAGCCACGCGCCACAGCTCCTCTTTATCGTCACTGAAGCCATCCTCCGCAGGCTTATCATAAGGTACTATCTGCTCCTTTGTAATTTCTGCGCTCTCATAGACGGCTTCTCTTGTCTTCAGCAGTAAATCACTCAAATCTGCGGCACAAAATTCACGGATACCTTCTTCTTGCATATTTTCTGTTTCCGGCTGGCCGGACGCGCAGACATTGCCGTCTATAACAATTTTCCGTAACATCAATACTATACTGCTCTAAGGCGCTGGTGACAATATCATAACTTTTATTTTTTTGTACCTTATAATTTGCAGTCTCAACCATCTATGAAAACAAAAAGGAGAAAACACACAAAGCAATGTCAGGTTTCTCCCATCTCACCGGACATTTTTAAAGAGAGCTCTCGCCGGAAGCGCTGCCGCCAGGGATGCGGCTGCAGAAAAAAGGATCACAGCTTCCTCGAATCCGCGGCAGCGCTCAAAGAGGATTCCGTAAAGAGCACATCCGAGCGGCTGCGCGCACATGGAAACGGTCATGATGACGGAAATCACCTTGCCAAGCAGAGCCTCCGGGGTTTCTGCCTGGACGAAGGAGAGCACCTGTATCGTAAATACGGAACACAGCGCCATTAGAAGGAAACAGCAGACAACCAGAACCGCATAGGTGAAAAGCGCGGATGGCGAGAGCATTACGGCAATTCCCATCGGGAAAATAAGCGCGGCGGCAAAGATGAGCAGATTTCCGGCATATTGGATACCGCTCTGTCCGCTTTGCGCCTGCATGGCGTTCGGATCGCAGGATATTCGGGCGGATGCGGCAAGGCAGGAGGCAAAAATCCCGGCGCAGATACCGCCTGCCAGACCACCGGCCGCCAGCGCGCCCTCTGCGAAGCCGCAGAGCCGGTTTGCGAGAGACGCGGAGAAGGGCAGAACTTCTGTGACCAGATAGGGAAGCCCGACCGTAAGCATTGCGGATAAAAAGAAATTAATGGCGCAGACGATCAGAAGACTCTTGCCGATCACGGTTTTTCTGCGAAAGATAAACGAGAGACTTTCGCCAAAATCCGTTCGAAGCATGGAAAGAAGTCTTTTCGTACGCTGCGGGCGTGTATATGGAATGTGAATAAAAAGCTCCATGACGGCGGAGAGCGCAAAGCAGACGGTGCAGAGCAATAGCAGAGGCTTCAGTCCACAGGCGCTGAAAAGGACGCCGCCAAGTGCCGGACCGAGCAGAGAGGCGAGGGAGTTGACGCTGTTGATAACAGCGTTTGCATGTATCAGATGCTCTGAACCGGCAAGCGCCGGGATAGCAGCCTGCACGGCCGGGCGGTATGCGCCTGCGATGCCGTACAGCGCCATGAGCACGACGGTAAGCAGGAGAACGGGATTCCCGGCGTCCATGAGAAGAAAAAGGACAAAAACCAGAGCGGAGGCGGAAAAATCAAGCGCGGCCATGATATTGCGCTTATTTACTCTGTCCGCGATGATGCCGCCGACAGGTGAGAGCAGGACGGAGGGGAGAAGGGCGCAGGCAGTCACCGTGCCGTACAGCTGTGCGGAGCCGGTCAGGTTTAAAAGATACAGCGGCAGCACGAAGCAGAGGGCGGCATTGCCGAACAGTGAGACAATTTGTCCGATGACCACAAGTGTAAAATCTTTGGAAAACAGGTTCTTTTTCATAAATATCCTCCTTTTAATACCGGTCGACGGTATGTATAATAGTAAAAAACTGCCACCTGTGTGGTTGCTGATCAAAACAGCCGCACAGGTGGAAAATTATCGGTGTTCCTGGTAAATTGCAGACAGCTCCTCCATGCGGTGCAGCATATCCCCGTCCACAACATGCAGCCCGATGCCGTCAAGAAGCTGCTGGAAGACCTTGAATTTATTGTGCGTTTTTTCCGCGGAATCGCCGAAGATCATGGGATTCAGCCAGAAGTTTGCAAGCAGCATAAGCATCTCGGAAAATTCCTCCGGATGCTCTGTCTGGATAGTACCGTCCGCAATGCCCTGCTCAATGATCGGCTGGATATAGTTGGGCGCGGAATCGTTCAGACTTCCGTCCAGAATCATAAAAAGCAGCTGCGGATTATCGCCGAAATTCGGCGCGGCAGTAAACAGTTCGTTCTGCATGGGATTTGTGACAGATTCCTTAAAAAGCATTTTCAGCTTTTCTGCTCCGGTAAGCCCCTTGCGGTCGCGGATAGCGGCGAGCTGCGCGTTCGATTGTGCGGACAAACGATCGGTGACGGCGATCAGAATTTCTTCCTTTGATTTAAAATGGTGATAGATCGCGCCCTTACTCAAGCCTCCAAGCTGGTCGATGATATCCTGGATGGACGTATGCTCATAGCCTTTCTGCATAAACAGGCGGTAAGCCGTGTCCAATATTAAATTTACTGTTTCTTCCGGGTGTTTATTTCTTGCCATAATGACTTCCTCAGAAAATTTTTGCAAAAACATACCGTTGGTATGTAAAGGATAGCACATGGAAATGCTACTGTCAAGTAAAGTTTGCACAATAAACAAAAAAATTATATGCAATTTGCTGTATAAAATTCCCATAAATGTTTTGACATTGAAAGAGAACATTGATAAAATTAATGTAATTTTGAATTTTTCGTTACTGTTCACGCCAGCCTCAAACACCTGCTGTTTGAGGCGTGAGAACGTGATTCAGGTGTGAGCAAATCCCATTTGCGGAGCGAATTTTAAATGGATTTGCGAAGGTTGCTGTGAACGGAGTGAACATTAACAATTTTTTGAAAACATCAGGCGAGGAGGAAATGGGTTATGAAGCGAAAGAGACGGGGATTTTATGCAATTCTGTTTGCGGCCGGGCTTGTGCTGACGGGCGGCGCCGGAGTGCTGGCGGAGGAAACGGCAGCGGAGGGGGCTGCGGAGATTGGCGCGGCAGTACAGGAAGCAGGAGCAGACAGCAGCGCGGCGCAGGAAACGGATGCAGCGGATACGGTACAGAACCAGGTGCCGCATGTGCTGACGCCGTATCAGACGAATAATTTCAGTCTGTGGGATAATGAACCGACGGAAGCGTTTTATATGATGGCGGCAGAGTATAAGCAGGGGCTGACGCCTGCAAATTACGACAGCTACCGCCAGGCGCTCTACAATCTGGACGAGCGGTTTTCGAAGGTGACGATGGAAGTCGGACACATAGACGGCGAGCGGAACGGCAGTGCAACGCTGTATATTTACAAAGACGGTGAGCTGGCGCAGACCGTACAGCTTGCAAGCGATATGATGACGCAGAAGCTGGAGCTGGATACGGCGGGTGTGAAACAGCTGCGCCTGGATCAGGAGGGCGGCGATGCGGCATATGGCTACGCGAATGTGACAGGCTTCGGCGGGCATAATTTTGTGGCGGAAATGACACAGGTTGTTTCGGTGTTCAGCGACGGCGTTTACACCTACACCTGCAAAGACTGCGGATATTCCTACGGCGAGACGATCCCGGAGCAGAGCGCGTGCGTGCCGTATCTGACGCCGTATCAGGCAACAAATCTGTATTCGCTTGAGGAAACGGAGGACACGCAGGATTGCTTCTATGTGATGGGCAAGGCGTATTATAAAGGAGCGATCCCGCAGAACTACGATTCGAAGCGGGAGGCACTCTACAATCTGGGTCAGAAATACAACAGCGTTACCTTTACAGTCGGGCATCAGGACAATGAGCGGAACGGAGGCGCTTTGCTGCGCGTATTTGGTGACGGCAATCTGATGAAGGAGATGGAGCTGACGAAGGATATGCTGAACCAGACCATCACGATCAATACGGTCGGGGTCACGCAGCTGAAGATTTCCTATGAGGGCGGCGACAGCAATTATGCGATTTTTGATATGAGCTATGAATCAGCAGAGACGTGGGAGCATAATTTCCAGAAGGAAGTGCTGCTTGAGGCGACGGTCGGGCAGACGGGTATCTCCACATATACCTGTGTGAACTGTGGTTCCTCCTACACGGAGATCATTCCGGCGGTGGATGAATAAAGCGACAGCAGAAGAGAGGGAGGAAAGCGATGTATTGTCATAACTGTGGAAAAGAAATTGAAAATGATGCGAAGCATTGTCCGCATTGCGGAGCACAGCAGCGGACGGCGCCTGCGGGCGGCGAGGCGAAAGCACAGCAGACAGCCCCGCCTCAGAGCAGCGGAAATGGAAAAGACGGCGGGAAAAAGAAGCCAATGATATTTCTTGGCGCTGCCGTTGCCGTGGTGGTTGTTCTGGCGGTGGTTATTATGCTGGTTACCGGAAAACGGACGCTGGAGGTCATGGATTATGTCGGGCTGAAGGTGGAGGGCTTAAGCACGGAGGGAACGGGAAGGGTTTCCTTTGATACGGGTAAGCTGCTGGCGGATATCGGCGAAAAGAAAGCTCTGACGGAGCGGGAAAAGGAAGACGTGGAGGCGCTGATTGCCGACGCGATGAAGGATTTCTCAATGTCAAAAAGCAGCCAGCTCGCGAACGGTGATGAGGTGACGATTGAGAGCAACGTAGATAAAAAGCTTCTGAATGACTATGGGATCGCGCTGAAAAACGGTTCTGCAGTTCTGACAGTGGCGGATCTGATCGAGATACAGGAAATCCGTCTGAATGATTACATGAAGATGGAGTTTTCCGGATTCGAGGGCGACGGCTACGCTTATATCAACACGGATTACGAGAAGCTGAAAAGCGATGTGGAAACGCAGGTGCGCGCGCTTGCCGGGCAGCAGGAGGCGGAGAGCTTTATTTCCGAAGAGCTTGGCAATTATCTGTATTCCTTCTATCTGGACGTACAGCCGTCGGGCGGACTTAAAAACGGCGATGAGGTGAAGGCGGCCGTCAACATGGATAAACCGGAAATCAATGAGTACGGCATCCGTTTTAGATGGGAGGATATGACGGAGACGGCAGAGGGCCTTTTGCCGACACATACGGTTGTCCTGACTGATTATTTGAATTGTGAGTTTTCCGGATATGACGGGGCGGGGTATGCCGATATCGCGCTGGATACGGAAAAGCTTAATGCGGACCTGCAGGCGGCGTTTGAAGATGCGGGACGCGGCGTTTACGGTGCTTTGCAGGAGGACGCGGATCTGGCAGCGGATCTGGAAAATGCCGTAAAGATTATCCGTGACAGCTGGCGCGGCAATTTTAACACGACACTTGACAGGGAAACGGCGCTGGCAAATGGAGAAACAGTAACGCTGGAATGCGCATATGAGCAGGAGCCGCTGTATATTTACCAGATCGGCGTTTATCTGGAGGGCGGCACGAAGGAATTTACCGTGGAAAACCTCGAAGAGCCGCAGGAAGTTGACCTGACGGACGCGCTGACGGTAAGCTTTTCGGGAATATGCCCGAACGTGCGCGTGGAGCGGACGATTGATTACGACCAGCCCTATGCGCCGCTGACCTCGCTCTGGAGTATGAGCAGCAGTGAACGGATCGTTGCCAAGAACGGCGACGTCTACGAGGGCGAGATCACATACGATGAGCAGGAAATGCTGGAGAACGGCTATCGTGTGACGAACAATCAGTACAGCTATGAGATTTCGGGGCTGAATACTTATGAGATCAACGTAAGCACAGAAGAGCTTATTGCGCTGTCGCAGACATTTGAAGACTATGCGAGACAGAAATTTGTAAGCGTTTCCGACAGCATCCTGGAGTACGCGGGCAGCGAAGGCTGGCTTATCTGGAATGAGAGCGAGATGGCGCTGGATTCCTTTAAGCTTGCCTATAAGACGAACGAGGATTATACGGAAAACCGGCTGTATCTGGTATTCCACATGGCGGTGCCGCTGAAAACGCTGGACCGCAGGGCGGAGCAGCGGGATGCCTTTATGGTGATGTACGTTTCAGACATTGAACAGATGCCGGACGGTCAGCTTATGCTTGAAACAGACAGGAACGAGTCGCTGTTTATGACGGCGGAGGAAGCACAGGATTATATTGCGCAGGATATTGCGGAGGACATGGAGGGCGCTGAGATTCTGAAGGAATATGCGGCGGAGGAAGCGCCTGCGCCTGATATCGCGGACACTGCAGAAATTTCGGGCATGGAAGTGGAAGAGGCGCAGGTACCGACCGGAGAATTTGCGGACAACGTAAAGAGCCAGGCGGCAGCTTATGTGACTTATGAAGGGCACATATATGCGCGGTATGACATGAACCTGAGCTGGAAGCTGGCAAATACTTTCTGCGAGACGGCTGGCGGGCATCTTGCGACCATTACCTCGGAGCGCGAAAAAGCGGTGATCGAAAAGCTCCTGGAGGGTGCGCCCTTTGGTGAATACTGGCTCGGAGCGACAGACGCCGACTGGGAAGGCGGTTGGCTGTGGATAACAGGCGAACCGTTTGAATGGACAGACTGGGACAGCGGACAGCCGGATAATTCTGATTACGAGGAAGAAGGCGAAAACTATCTGGAGATGGGAAGTGGTTTTGGAAACCACTGGAATGATAACTATGGAGAAAATACCGACGGCGGTTTTATTCTCGAAATCGAACCGGCGGCAGCGGAAATTGCGGATGTCTCTATAGAAGCGGAGACGGGTGCCGGGGAAGCAGGCGCGGATGCAGATGCGGCAGAAGAAACTGCAGAGGCTGCAGTGCAGGAAAATGAGCGTACAGAAGCTGCACAGGCATACCTTGCGGATTTAATGCCTGCGGCATCCAACCGCTGCGGCATAGAAAAATATCTGACGGATCCATACGGAAACGACCATTTTTACAGTCTGTACCTGGACGCGGCGCAGAGAGGTTCAATGACATATGACCTTGACGGAGCATGGTCGAAGCTGACCGGCACCATCAGCACCTGGACGGAGGCGGACAGCGGATGCAGCTTTGAAATTGCTATCTGGGGCGACGGCACGCTGCTGTTCTCAAAATATGATTACCGAAAGGGCGATGCGGCGATTCCGTTCGCAATCGACGTGAAGGGTGTGAAGAAGCTCTGCATCCAGACAAATGCTTACGGAAACACATACAATGGATATCTGTTCTTAAACGAAGGAAAATTGTTCGCGGACGGCACGGAGACAGCTCTGGAGGAGACGCGGGAGCCGCTTGATAAACCTGCTCTGGTAAGCTTTGCCGGATATGAGATGAAGGAAGCGGGCATGATTACCGATATCTACGGAAATATTCACCGTGACGCCTGTGCATTTTCTGTATCGGAGGGCGGGTATGCGCTCTGGAATCTGGATGGGAAGTATACTTCCTTTGAAGCGACGCTCTTTGCATCAGACCGCTATGATTACTATGACTATTATCATGAGGCAGAGGGAACCCTGGAGATCCTTCTGGATGGAGAGCGTGTATTTAAGGCGGAAAACTACTCCATTCTGGAGCAGCCGATGCCGGTTTCCCTGGATGTGACCGGCAAAAAGACGCTGGAGGTGCGCACATCGACCAGAGAGGATAACAGCTACCTGTACTTCTATCTGGCGGACACGATGCTGAAAAAGCCGCTTGCCAAGGAAGCTGTTCAGGCAGCGGCTGCGGAATTTCCGGAGATTCCGGCGGTTGTGGAGCAGCGTGCGGCGCAGATCGTGACACTTGGAGATCACCGCTACTATTTATTTGAAGAGCCGCTTACCTGGGATCAGGCGAGTGCGTTCTGCACAGCGGCAGGCGGCGTGCTGGCGTGCCCGGTGGATGCGGATCAGAACCTTGCGCTGCAGTATCTGGCATACGACGGTCTCTGGGATAGCTACTGGATCGGCGGAAGGCTGACGAAGGGCGTCTGGGGATGGAGCAATGGCGAAGCCTTTGGCAATTATCTGAACTGGGGGGACGGAAAGCCGGACAATGTGGACAGCCTGGAATATCTTCTGAGCATCAATTATGACGGCACCTGGAACGACCTTCCGGAGGACGCGGTGTGCGGATTCATCATGGAGACGACGGCTGCCCCGGGGCAGCAGGCAGAGGGTACCGTGCGGCTGGCGGAGCTGGAGTGGCTGAACAGTGATTACTGCGAGACTTCCGATACTTATAGTACAGACGAAATACAGACGAAGAAAAAGACGCTGGAGCTTGGCAGCATGCGTCTGGATGCGTCAAACGATGCGCGTCTCAGCGTGCAGCTCGGTGCCGGGTACGATGGGTTTTCCGGTACGGTGTCTCCCTATTATGGGGCGTCTGAGAATGTGAATATGCAGTTTGCAGTATTTGGCGACGGAAAGCTTTTGTATGAATTGCGTGATATCCGGAAAAATATGGATGGGACGGGCTTT
>CABRSG010000078.1 GCA_902473545.1 uncultured Lachnospiraceae bacterium
CCAGCCGCTTTTTCACAGAGACGAACCAGATATTATACTCCGCCGACGTTGTCCGTCTGCACAGCGGGGAGGAAAACCGGATCGACATCAGCAATATGCGCTCAAAGAAAAAAGAGCGGGAGCTGGTCGATAAATTCCTGCGCAGCGGTACGCTGGAGGAGGTCGGCAACTTCCTGGACGAGTACTTCCTGGACATCGGCGAGCAGAATTACCAGTCGATGCTCTACCGCCAGTATGTGGTGATGGATCTTTATTTTATGACAACGGATTTTCTGGCGGGGCTGAACATCAGCACGGATGATATGCCGGAAAGCTGCCGGGACATCAATGAGATCGTGGCGATGGCAACCTCGCCGGAGAGTATGCGCGAACAGGTGAGCCGCTTATTTGTGGAAACCTTAAAGCTGCGTGATCACCATTCCATGAAAAAATACAGTGCCGTGCTGGAGGAGGCGCGTAAATTCATCCAGGAAAATTATCAGCGGGAGGATATGTCCCTCAACACGGTGGCGTCCCAGGTGAATATCAGCCCCAGCTACTTCAGCGCGATTTTCAGCGCGGAGACGGGGCAGACCTTTGTGGAATATCTGACGCAGGTGCGTCTCGATAAGGCGAAGGAGCTGCTGATGTGCTCCAGTATGCGCACGGCGGAGATCGGCTACGAGGTAGGCTACAAGGACTCTCATTATTTCAGCTACATTTTCAAGAAAATCGTGGGCTGCAGCCCGAAGGATTATAAAAACCGCAGAAAAGAGTAGGAATTATGACGCACAAAGGCTCTTCACTCAACAAACGCATCAATGTGCTGCTGGCGGTCTGCTTTGTGCCGCTGACGATCGTGGCAGTGTATCTGCTGTCTCTTGTGCTGCGCTTTTCCGACCGCTACGACGCGATCGTAGCGAATATCACGCAGGCAAATGTGTACAACATCAGCTTCAAGGAGGATGTGGATTACACAATGTACGTTATCGTGGCGAACTCCGAGCGAGCGGCGGAGCTTGTGGATACGGAGCTTCCGAACCGCCTGATCACACAGGCGCGGGAGGCGTTTCAGGATCTGGCGGAAAAGGCGGACGGCGACTATGCCAGAAATCAGCTCGGCAGGATCGTGAAGTCGCTGGATATTCTGGAGGACCGGGTGGTGGAGATCAAGCAGGACGCGCAGATCAGCGGCATGTATGATAAAAATATGGAGCGTCTGGATTTGGATATCCGTATCCTCACGCAGCTTATACAGGAGCAGGTGCAGGAGTACATCTACTACGAGGCGACGAACCTGGAGGCGCTGCGCGAGGGCGTGCGCGCGGATGTGTCGCGGGCGGTGCAGATCAGCATTGTCATTTGCGCGGCGGTGCTTATTGGCGCGCTGTTTCTGGGCAGTAAGATCACCCATCACCTCACGAATGGCATCCAGCAGCTCCGCACGGTGACGAGAAAGGCGGGGCGCGGGGACTTTACCGTACGCGCTGAGCTTGAAGAGAGCGATGAGGAGCTGGCGGAGCTGGGCGAGGGCTTCAATCAGATGGTCGAGCGCATCGGCAATCTGGTGGAGGATATCCGTGTGGAGCAGCTCAATTTGCGGGCCACAGAGCAGAAGCTTCTGCAGGCGCAGATCAATCCGCATTTCCTCTACAATACGCTGGATACGATCGTCTGGCTGGCGGAGGCGAACCAGACGGAGCAGGTGGTTATGATGGTGACGGCGCTTTCTGATTTCTTCCGCACAACTTTGAGCAAGGGGCGCGACTATATCACGGTGCAGGAAGAGGAGTCGCACATCCGCAGCTATTTGAAGATCCAGCAGTTCCGCTACCAGGATATCCTCGACTACGAGATCGATATTCCGGAGGAAATGTACCATTATCAGATTTTAAAGCTGACGCTGCAGCCGCTTGTGGAAAACGCGCTCTATCACGGTATCAAAAACAAACGCGGCAAGGGACGCATCCTGGTGACCGGCTATCTGGAATCCGGCAGGATGGTGTTCCTCGTGCAGGACAATGGGCAGGGCATGACCGGCGAGCGCCTGGCGCAGGTGCAGCGCGAGATGAACAAAAACGAGGCGGACAACGGCGATCCCTCCGGCTTCGGGCTGTTCAACGTGGTCCAGCGCATCAAGCTCAACTATGGTGCACAATACGGCATCTGGATTTCCAGCACTTTTATGGAAGGAACCGAGGTCCGCGTGGAGCTTCCTGCTATAAAAAACTAACTTTTATCTAAAAAAAACCAACTTTGGAAGAAAAAACATACAAAATCACCAAAAAATATTGTACGAATTTAGAAAATCCTTCTGTTTCTTTTTTTAGCCGGACGGTGTAAACTACTACCATAGCCGGAAGGGCTGGAGAACGAAAAAAAGAACAGGAGGATTTTTCAAATGAACAAAAAGGTTTTAGGTATGTTAGCTTGCACAGCAGTTGCTGCTTCTATGGCAGTTGGTGTATCCGCAGAGGGCGACCTGATTACGATCGGCTACGCACAGGTAGGACATGAGTCTGACTGGCGTACAGCAAACACCAAGAATTATGAGGATGTTTTCTCAGAGGCAAACGGATATGAGCTGTCCCTGATCGACTGCGACAACGACAACGCAAAGCAGCTGGAAGCAGTTCGTAACTTCATCACACAGGGAATGGACTACATCGTTATCGCTCCGATCCAGTCCGCAGGATGGGATACGGTACTTCAGGAAGCACAGGATGCAGGCATCCCGGTTATCATCGCTGACCGTGAGATCGAAGCAGACGCTTCCATGTATGACGCATGGGTTGGAACCGCTCCGTATGATGAGGGTGTTACAGCAGGAAACTGGCTGGCAGAACAGCTTGACGGCGCAGAAGCAAAGATTCTTCAGATCGAAGGTTCTGTAGGCGCATCCGCAGCAATCGGACGTACAGATGGTTTCGCAGAGGTTATGGCAGAGCATTCCGAGTGGGAGCTGCTGGATTCTCAGTCCGGTGATTTCACACAGGACGGCGGACAGGCTGTTATGGAATCCTTCATCAAGACCTATGAAGGACAGTTCAACGTAGTTGTTTGCCAGAATGATAACGAAGCATACGGCGCAATGGATGCAATGGATGCTGCAGGTATTACATATGGTGTTGGCGGCGATGTTATCCTTATCTCCTACGATGCTACACATGACGGACTTCAGTACACACTGGACGGCAAGATCAATCTTGACGTAGAGTGCAACCCGATTCAGGCTGAAACAGTTAAGGGCGTTATCGAGCAGATGGAAGCTGGCGAAGAGTTCGAAGCAACCACACTTATCACAGATGAAGCATTCTGTGCACCGGGTATCGAGAGCGAATTCGCAACAACTATGACAGACGAGATCCTGGCAGGTCGTGCATACTAATTTCTGCTGACTGATTCAGATCAAGTGAAAGAAACGGGAGGGGAGAGCATCCCAGTAAATGGGTACCTCCCCTCTTTTTTATGGTGTAGGAAGGAGGAAATGTGTTGGAAGCTGGTGTAGTATTAAAAATGCAGGGAATCTGCATGACATTCCCTGGCGTAAAAGCGCTTGACCATGCCTGCCTTACTTTGAGGAAAGGCGAAATACGTGCACTGATGGGTGAAAACGGAGCCGGCAAATCGACGCTTATCAAGTGCCTGACCGGTGTAAATAAATTTGAAGCCGGAGAGATTTATCTGGATGGTTTTGATAAGCCGATTGTAAATAAGGACACGATGGATGCACAGAATAAAGGAATCGCGACCGTGTACCAGGAAGTAAACCTGTGTCCGAACCTTTCTGTTGCGGAAAATCTTTATATCGGCAGAGAGCCGCTGACAAAAATCGGTACGGTAAACAGAAAGGCAATGAACAAGCAGGCGGAAGAGCTCATGAAAGAGCTGGAGCTTGACGTTGATGTGACAAGAAATCTGGAAGATTATTCGCTGGCGCTGCAGCAGATGATCGCAATTGCACGTGCGGTGGATATGGACAGCAAGGTGCTGATTCTGGATGAGCCGACTTCTTCTCTGGACGACCGTGAAGTGGAAAAGCTGTTTGTGATGATGCGCCGTCTGAAAGCAAAAGGGGTGGGCATCATCTTTGTAACCCATTTCCTCGAGCAGGTGTATGCGGTGTGCGACGCAATCACAGTGCTCAGAAACGGACAGCTTGTCGGTGAGTACGACATTGCAGATCTGCCGCGCGTAAAGCTGGTAGCGGCGATGATGGGTAAAGACTTTGATGACCTTGCTTCGATTAAGAAAGAAGGAAGCGGCGACAAGCGCAAAGAGCCGCTGGTAATTGAGGCGAAGGGAATGAGCCATGCAGGAACGATTAAACCGTTTGACCTGGATATCCACAAAGGAGAGGTTATCGGTCTGACCGGTCTTCTGGGCTCCGGGCGCAGCGAGCTGGCGCGCGTTATCTACGGCGCGGACAGAAACCAGACCGGTACGCTGAAGGTAAATGGAAAAGAAGTAAAGATTAAAAATCCGATTGACGCTATGAATCTGGGCATGGGACTTCTCCCGGATGACCGGAAAGCGGAGGGTATTATCGGAGATTTATCTGTGCGTGAAAATATCATTCTGGCACTCCAGGCGAAGGCGGGCATCATGAAGCGCATTCCGATGGCGAAGCAGATTGAAATTGCGGATAAGTATATCGAGTTGCTGCAGATTAAGACGGCAAGCCGTGAAACGCTGATCAAGCAGCTCTCCGGCGGTAACCAGCAGAAGGTAATTCTGGCGCGCTGGCTGGCGACGGATCCGGATTTCCTTATTCTGGATGAGCCGACACGCGGTATTGATATCGGAACAAAGACAGAAATCCAGAAGCTGGTTCTGAAGCTGGCGGACGAAGGAAAGAGCCTGATTTTCATCTCATCGGAAATTGAAGAAATGCTTCGTACCTGCAACCGTATGGCGGTTCTGCGCGACGGCGCCAAGGTGGGAGAGATTGAGGAAAGGGATATGAACCAGATGAATGTCATGAAAGCAATTGCAGGAGGTGACAGTAATGAGTAGTTTGAAAAAGATAACGCAGAAGCGTCTGTTCCTTCCGATTTTCAGTATGATTCTCGTTATGCTGATTAACGTAGTCTACGATGTGGCATGTGGAAACCCGCCGCTTAATTTCTTTACGATTACCATTAAAAACGGAGTGCTGTACGGTCGTCTGATCGATATCCTGAACCGCGGAACGGAAGCGGCGATCCTTGCAATCGGTATGACGCTGGTAGTATCTTCTTCTGCAGGAACAGATATTTCGGTAGGTTCCGTTATGAGTCTGTACGGCGGTATGTGCTGTATGCTGCTGGCAGGATACGGAAATACCAATGTATCCAATTATGCGGTTCCGCTGATTGTCGGTATTGGCGCAGGTCTCTTAACTGCCTGTGTCTGCGGTCTGTTTAATGGATTTCTGGTTGCCTATATGAATATCCAGCCTATGGTGGCGACGCTGATACTATGGTCGGCGGGGCGAGCCATCGGTCTGCTTCTGTGCAACAGCCAGATCGTGTATGTGCGTGTGCCGTCCTTCCAGAGAATCGGCGGTTACGTAGGATTTATGCCGACTCCGATCATTATTGCGGCGGTTTGTATTCTGGTCGCGGCGCTGGTACTGAAATTTACAGCGCTTGGCACTTATATCCAGAGCGTCGGCATCAATAAGAAGGCTTCCCGTATCGCCGGATTTAATTCCGCAAAGATCATTCTTCTCTGCTACGTTATCTGCGGTCTCTGTGCAGGTCTGGCAGGTATGGTGGCAACCTCCCGCATTTATTCTGCCGATACAAATAACATCGGTCTGAACATGGAGCTGGATGCGATCCTGGCGGTTGCACTCGGCGGCAACAGCCTTGGCGGCGGTAAGTTTAACCTGGCAGGCTCTCTGATCGGTGCCTACACGATTCAGGCGATCGATACGACGCTGCTGGCGCTCGGCGTATCCACGGCGCAGTCCCCGGTATTTAAGGCAATCGTCGTAATTCTGATCGTTGTTATCCAGTCGGAACCGGCAAAGGATTTCTTTAAGAGACTGGGCAAAAAGAGAGAAATGGCAAAGGGGGCGACACAGGCATGAAGAAAAAGATAAACAGCAATAGTCTGTTGCTGCTGATTACCGTTGTGCTGTTTATAGTGATGTATGCAGCCGGATGTATCGTTTATGCGTCCAAGGGATTTACCCATTTGCAGACGTTCCTCAATATTCTGATTAACAATGCCGGACTTATCTGCGTCGCCAGTGGTATGACCTGCGTCATGCTGACGGGAGGTATTGATATCTCGGTTGGCTCTCTGGTTGCGATGGACTGTATGATTCTGGCGGTCGGCATTGAGCAGTGGGGCTGGAGCAGCCCGGCGCTGATGCTGCTTGTTCTGGCAATCGGTCTGGTTTTCGGTCTGGTACAGGGCTTCTGTATCGCTTATCTGGATATCCAGCCGTTCATCGTTACGATGGCAGGTATGTTCTTTGCCAGAGGTATGACGGCGGTAATCTGCAGAAACCAGGTAAGTATTGTTTCTGATAAGATATTTACCACGCTGTCAAGTCTGAAGATTGAGCTTCCGTTTGGCGGCTATGAGAACAAGAAGGGCATTATGCAGATGCCGTATCTGCGTGTAACGGTTATCGTTGCACTGATTGTGGTGGTACTTGTTTACTTGATGCTGAAATATACGAAGTTCGGACGCAGCATCTATGCAATCGGCGGCAACCAGCAGTCCGCTACGCTGATGGGACTGAACGTAAAGAAAACAAAGCTGAAGGCATATGTCCTTTCCAGCTTCCTCACCTCGATCGGCGGAATCTGCTACTGTCTGAATACGATGGCGGGCACCACGCAGCAGGCACAGGGCCTGGAAATGAGCGCGATTTCTTCGGCGGTTATCGGCGGTACGCTGCTGACAGGCGGTGTCGGAAACGTGTTCGGTTCTCTTGTGGGTGTGCTGATTAACGGTACCATTTCGTCGCTGGTTAAGACGAACGGTAAGCTGATTAGCTCCTGGTCGAATATTATTACGGCAATCCTGCTGTGCTTCTTTATCATTCTGCAGAGTATTTTTGCGAAAATCAAGGACAGCAAGAAATAACATATGAAAATTTTTGGGCGAGGAACCGCGGTTAGCGGTTCCTCTTTTTGAAGATAACTGGGTGCCAGGAAATTGTATTTTTCGTGTTACTGTGAACGACGTGAACAGTAACTTTTTCGTAAACTGCCTGTAAGTTTGGAAATATGATTTTTTGACACCCTTATCAGGATATGTTATGATGGAAAAAATGCGAAACAGGAAGGACATTAGGAAAAGGATGCGGATGAAAAGAGGAATCGTGGCAGGAGCGGCGCTGCTGCTGTGCGGAGGATGCGCGGCGGGGAATATGCAGCAAAAACAGCAGTATACGGGAATGCAGGAGATTACGGAGGTTGACGAAAATCTGATTGTAGTAGGGTTTTCACAGGTGGGTTCGGAATCGGACTGGCGCAATGCCCATACGCAGTCTGTGAAGGAGGCGCTGACGGAAGAAAACGGGTTTTATCTGATTTATGAGGATGCGCAGCAAAAACAGGAAAACCAGATTAAGGCGCTGCGCAGCTTTATTCTGCAGGAAGTGGATTATATTGTACTTGCACCGATCGTGGAGACTGGATGGGAAGCGGTTCTGCAGGAGGCGAAGGATGCCGGAATACCGGTGATTATGGATGACCGTATGGCGGATGTGGACGAGGAACTCTACACTTGCTGGCTCGGAACCAACGCGGAAAAAGAGGGCGAGGATGCCGGGCTGTGGCTGGAGGCTTATCTGGAGAAAGAAGGAAGAGCTGAGGAAAAGATACGGATAGTCACGATACAGGGAACTACGGGAGCGACGGCGCAGATCGGACGCACAAATGGCTTTGACAAGGTTCTCAGACGGCACGATAACTGGGAAATGCTGGAGATGCTGGACGGCGATTTCACACAGGCGAAGGG
Organism: uncultured Lachnospiraceae bacterium; assembly: GCA_902473545.1. GTDB lineage: Bacteria > Bacillota > Clostridia > Lachnospirales > Lachnospiraceae > Marvinbryantia. The sequence goes on from CABRSG010000078.1 coordinate 7,945, forward strand.
GCAGGAGGTCATGGAGACGCTGCTCGAAAAATATGCGGATATTGATGTGGTAGTCTGTGAAAACGACAACATGGCGTTCGGCGCGGTCGACGCGATCAAGGCGGCGGGCAGAACCTGCGGACCGGACGGAGACATCATCATCCTCTCCTTTGACGCGGTGAAGGCAGCTTTTGATGCGATGATCGCAGGCGACATCAATGCGGTGTTTGAGTGCAATCCGCTGCACGGACCGAAGCTGCAGGAAATCATCAATTCCCTGGCGGCGGGAAAGCATGTAGACAAAATTCAGTATATGGAAGAGGCATACTTCGACACCACGATGAATCTGGAGAGTATCCGGGAGACGCGGGCATATTAAGGTATATGCAAAATATGCATTACAGCATATAGTTATATGAATTTGACGCAGCTCCGGGAACGTGCTAAACTATCATGGGATAAAAGCCGGGGCAAATTTCCGGCTGGAAGAAGGAGATTTAAGGATATGAACAAAATACGAATTGGAATTGTAGGCTACGGCAATATCGGACGCGGCGTGGAAGCCGCTATTAAACAGAATGAGGACTGCGAGCTGGCAGGCGTGTTTACGCGCCGCGACCCGGCTTCGGTGAAGATTTCTACGGAGGGCGCAAAGGTCTATGCTTATGACGAGCTGGCATCGAAGAAGGATGATATCGATGTCTGCATCATCTGCGGCGGCAGTGCGACGGATCTTCCGAAGCAGACGCCGGAGATCGTAAAGATGTTTAACGTCATCGATAGTTTTGACACACACGCAAGAATTCCGGAGCATTTTGCAAATGTGGATGCAGCGGCAAAAGAGAGCGGTCATGTCGGCATTATTTCCGTTGGCTGGGATCCGGGACTGTTTTCCCTCAATCGTCTGTACGGCAATGCGATCCTGCCGGATGGAAAGGATTATACCTTCTGGGGCAGAGGCGTCAGCCAGGGACATTCCGATGCCATCCGCAGAGTGGAAGGTGTGCTTGATGCAAGACAGTACACGGTTCCGGTGGAAAGCGCAGTGGAAGCAGTGCGAAACGGAGAAAATCCGGATCTGACTACCAGACAGAAGCACACCAGAGAGTGCTTCGTAGTTGCAGAGGAGGGTGCAGATCTGGCGCGCATCGAGTCGGAGATCAAAAATATGCCGAATTACTTTGCAGACTACGACACGACTGTAACCTTTATCACGCAGGAGGAACTGGACAAGAACCATAAGGGCATCCCGCACGGCGGTTTTGTTATCCGCAGCGGAGCAACCGGCGACGGAACCAACAAGCATATCATTGAGTACCGCCTGAAGCTGGATTCTAATCCGGAATTTACCTCCAGCGTGCTGGTGGCGTATGCGCGCGCGGCAAAGCGTCTGGCGGACGAGGGCGTATGCGGCTGTAAGACGGTGTTCGACATCGCACCGGCGTATCTCTCCCCGAAGAGCGGCGAGGAATTAAGAGCGCATCTTTTGTAAAAAATACTTGACGAAAGCGCGGTCAGATAGTATACTATGGGAGTGGACAGATTTTGTCCGCTTCCTGTGGGATCTTAGCTCAGCTGGGAGAGCATCTGCCTTACAAGCAGAGGGTCATAGGT
>CABRSG010000079.1 GCA_902473545.1 uncultured Lachnospiraceae bacterium
CCGGGTTTATGAGTATCCAGCCCGACGCCAGTCTGACCTGGATCGGGCTTGCGGCTCCGACATCAACAGCCGTGGGGATCTTATTAAATATTGTATTTTATATACATTTAAATAAGAAAGCGCCCAAAAAGCGTGCCCAGAAAGCGTAGACTGTTTCCTATACTATTGTGCAAATAATGTTACTAGATCCGCCGGCCGTCTGATCCGGAAATCCGGGTTTTCCACACTGCCAAATCCGTATTCTGCAAAGACGAAGGGAATCCCGGCTTCCCTGCAGGCGTCGGCGTCGCCCTGGGTATCGCCAACATACACCGGATTTGTAAGATTATTTTCGCGCATCAGCCGCAGGATGGTCTGTCCCTTGGAGGTTCCGGTCTGTCCGAAGCAGAGATGATCTTTAAAATATTTGCCGTAACCGGTTTTTCGGAAAAGCAGTTCGATATAGCCGGATTGACAGTTGCTTACAATGTAGAGCGGGTACTTTGCAGAGAGCGCTTTTAAAGCTTCCTCCAGCCCCTCGTATACCGTGCCCGGCGTTTTTTCAAGCTCCGCGTGCTCCTGTTCGAAACACTTTTCTGCGAGCGCGCACTGGCGCTCGTAGGGGATGGACGGGAGCAGCGTGGCAAAAATCACATCCATCGGTTTTCCGAAGAGCTGCTTTAAATCATCCGGTGTCACACGGACCGGCAGATCGGTGTTTTCACTGATCGTGCGGTTATAGGCAACGGCAACCACATCTGTAGAATCCCAGAGTGTTCCGTCTACATCAAAAATAATTCCATCCATAATTTCTCTCCTTATATGTCTTTATGATAGAGGGCGCGGCAGCAAAAACTGCCCGCAGGAATTCCGTTTGTGCGGAATTGCCTGCGGACAGTTTATCATAAAAAGAATAAAATCTCAACGGTATCCTACATTTCTAATATCACTGCCTGATAACTTCCAAGGCGCAGTGTCGTGCCGTCCACGTCGAGCCGATCCAGATTATTCAGCATTACGTTTTTATACGGTGCATCAAGCGTGACGGTCTGCGGCTCTTTCTGATAGTTTGCGATGACGAGCAGCGTCTGATTTTCGCCGCGGCGGTAGAACGCCATCAGATTGTGACGGTCCTCCCACACCGGCTCCAGGTTTCCGTAAACAATAGTGTCCGCGTACTGCGGATTTTTGCGCAGTGCCGTTAGCTTTTTATAGTAGTTGAACACGGAATCTTCGCGGCTCATCTGCTCGGCGGCGTTGATCTGCGTGTAGTTCGGATTTACGCGCAGCCATGGCGTACCGCTGGTGAAACCGGCGTTTTCGCTGGCATCCCACTGGAATGGGGTGCGGGCGTTGTCGCGGCTGAGGCGGTTGACTGTTTTCAGCGCTTCTTTGGGGGAAAGTCCGGCTTTTAAGGCAACCTGGTATTCGTCGAGCGTGTTGATATCGTCCACCTCGTCAATGGAGGCGAATGTGAGATTTTCCATGCCAAGCTCCTGACCCTGGTAGAGGAAGGGAAGCCCTTTGAGCATGAAGGAAATCGTTCCGAGCATCTTTTTGCTCGTTTCGCAGCAGTCGCCCTCCGGGATGTAGCGGCTGACGCCGCGCGGCTCGTCGTGATTCTCAATAATATTGGAAAGAAATCCGATGTCCGCTATTTTGCGCTGACTCTCATAGCAGCAGCGTTTGTAGTCATCTGGCGTGATTACCTGGCTGTCGTACCAGCCCTTTGCGCTTCCGCCGAAAATCGCCTCGTTAAAATCGAACATGGTGGAAAAACAGCCGCCGTCGCCGATGAAATCCGGCAGCTCATCCGGCTTTTCGTTAAACACCTCGCCGACGGAAAAGGCATTGTGCGGCTTGAAGGTGTTATCCGACATTTCATGCAGGAAATCGAGAACGCCCTGCGCGTCTTCTAACATGTAGTGGATCGAGGAAAGCCCGTCCTCACGGTCGACCGGATAATCCTTAAACGGCAGCGCTTTTTTAATATTGATGATCGCGTCGATGCGGAAGCCGGCAACGCCCTTGTCCAGCCACCAGTTGATCATCTTATAGATTTCCTGACGCACTTCCGGGTTTTCCCAGTTTAAATCCGGCTGCTTTTTGTGGAACACATGCAGGTAATATTTGTCGGTTCCCGGAATCTGTTCCCAGACCGGACCGCCGAAATAAGAGCGCCAGTTGCATGGCAGTTTTCCGTCCCTGCATTCTTCAATATAGAAATATTTTCCGTAAGGACCGTCCGGATCGGCGAGCGCCTTCTGGAACCACTCATGCTCGTCTGAGCAGTGATTCACTACCAGATCAAGGACGATGTACATATCGCGTTTTTTTGCCTCGGCAAGCAGCTCGTCCATATCCTCCATGGTTCCGAAACGCGGGTCGATGTTGTAATAATCGGAAATATCGTAGCCCTGATCCGCCAGCGGGGAACAGAAGCAGGGGGAGATCCAGACGATATCCACACCGAGATCCTTTAAATAATCGAGTTTTTCAATAATTCCGCGAAGGTCGCCGATGCCGTCTCCATTGGTATCGCGAAAGCTCTTCGGGTAAATCTGATAGGCAACCTTTCCATGCCACCATTTTTTCTGCATAATCAAATCCTCCGTTCAAAATTGGTAAGAACCGGATGCGTTCGGTTCTGAATGATGAGTACAGTATAATTCCCCAGTGGACAAAAATCTTCTGTAAATATGACTAAAAACTACGAAATTTTGACTTTTATAAAGAATGGGCTGCACCTTTCTGCATTCCATTCCGATACTGCAGCGGCGTGCATCCGCACACCATCTTAAAGGTACGCATGAAATTTCCGAGATTGTTAAACCCGCTTTCAAGGCAGATTTCCGTCACGGAGTGATCGGTTTCCTTAAGCAGACGGCAGGCGTTTTTGATGCGCATTTCGTTCAGATAGGCAACCGGCGGCTTACCGATTACTTTTTTGAAAAAGCGGCAGAAATACTGCTCGTTCATATTTGCCTGCGCAGCAAGCTCGGGCATCCCGATTTTTTCGGTCAGATGCTCCTGCATGTAGGAGAGCGACTTTTTGATCGTGTCCACCTGCCGGTTTACGTTTGCGCCCGTTTCGGAGACGGCGAGAAGGTTCTGCTCTGATAATGCGGCAAAGATATTTAAAAGAGCGGCTTTTGCGCGGATATACTGCGTCAGGCTGCCGATGCGGTACTGGTCACGGTGCGGCGTGTTTTCGCAGAAAACACCGGCAGCAGCGGTGATTTTCAGAAATTCCTGTTTCAAATCGGCAAAGCAGGGATTTTTGCCAAAAATCAGACGCGGGAGCGCAAACGCGCCCTCTGCCAGCGGTTTAATAAGCCGGTTCTGCACCGGGTCGGAGGCGGGAGCGCAGAGCATGGAAAGAGAAAATACAAGCGCCAGTTCCTGGAAATCCTTTTCTGAATAGATATAATGCAGATCGCCGCTGCCCACCAGACAAAAGCACTCCTCTGCGATATCATATTTTTCCATATTGATTTCCAGATGAAAATTACCCCGCTGAAAATAGATGATCTCCAGCTCCTCGTGCCAGTGATGCTTTGCCAGAAACGGCGCATTGGCAGGGAAAAGGGCGCTGTCCGCGTGATAGCAGGCGCAGGGAAAATCGGCGGTGCCGTGAAAACGATTTTCTTTTAAAGGGGTGATAGATGTCTGTCTCATAAATCTCTCCTGTCCGGATCGGATGCATGGGAAAATGCCGGATACCATGCTTATTGATGAGACTTTAACACAATTATGGAATGCGGACAAGAGAGAAAATACTTGTACTTTTGAAAAAAGAGTGCTATGATGTGTGTAACTTCATAAGAGCAACAGGTGCAGAAAACGGCAAAGCCGCGATCTGTTAAAAGGGAAACAGGTGAAAATCCTGTACGATCTCGTCACTGTGAGCAGGGAGTGCAAAACAAAGCGCGTTGGGTGCAGCCACTGGGCAACCGGGAAGGCAGTTTTTGCATGAAGATCTGTAAGTCAGGAAACCTGCCTGCTGCTGGTACGGGACCAGGGAAAACCGGTCCGGATCACGAGTAATTGATTGTACCGTTTTGCATGTTCTGCAGCCGCACGAATCTTTTACTTTTCCATGTAAAAGATTTTTTATTTTGTGGAAAATTTCTGCAGATTTCTGCCAGATAAGAAAGCGTGGAAAGCACATTTTTGCGGTTGTGTATGTTCCTTCTTCCGTGCCGGGTTACATTGCTGATGCAAAAATTTACATACATCAGAGACGAAACAGGACGTTTCGCCTAAAAATTAAGGAGGACAAGAACATGAAAAACAAAGTATGGAAACTGTTGGCAGCAGGTGTTGGTGCGGCAACGTTGATGATGGGCGCTGTATGCGTACAGGCGGAGGATGCAACGGAAGCGGCGACGGAAGCTGTTTCAGAAGCAGCGGAGGATGTGAGCGAGGCTGCTGCAGAAGAGGCTGAGGAAGAGGACGAGGAAAACTACGAAACCGGCGACGCTTCCAAGGATAATCCGAGAAATCAGGATGAGATTGGCGAAAAGGAGCTGCTGGTCGTAAGCTTTGGCACAAGCTTCAACGATAACCGTGTGGCAACCATCGGCGCGATCGAGAACGCTATGGAAGAAGCGTTCCCGGAATATTCTGTGAGAAGAGGCTTTACGGCACAGATCATCATCGACCATGTGAAGAACCGTGACGGCGAAGTGATCGACAACTTCGGCGAGGCGCTGAACAGAGCGATCGACAACGGCGTAAAGACGCTGGTTGTACAGCCGACGCATCTGATGAATGGTCTGGAGTACAACGATGTTATGGACGAGCTTGCGCAGTATGCAGAGGAGTTTGAGCAGGTAGCAGTCGGCGAACCGCTTCTTACCTCTGATGAGGACTATCAGACTGTTATCAGCGCGATCACAGATGACACCAAGGCGCAGGATGACGGCGAGACCGCGATCGTGTTCATGGGACACGGCACTGAGGCAGAGTCCAACCAGATCTATGCAACCATGCAGGAAAAGCTGACAGAAGCAGGCTTCGCAAACTACTTTGTAGGTACGGTAGAAGCAAGTCCGTCGCTGGACGATGTGCTTGCAGCAGTACAGGCAGTCGAGTATAAGAAGGTAGTTCTTCAGCCGCTGATGATCGTTGCGGGCGACCATGCAAACAACGATATGGCAGGCGACGAGGACGGCTCATGGAAAAAGACATTTGAGGATGCCGGCTACGAAGTAACCTGCAATCTGAAAGGTCTCGGCGAGATGCCGGCAATCCAGGAGCTTCTGGTTGCACATGCGCAGGCAGCAATCGACAGCCTTGCGGAGTAAGAGATTATGAAAGCTGCGCTTCCGTTCGGAAGCGTGACGGGGCGATACATGGGCTTTCAAAGATTTGTAAGGAACAAAAAGGGGGATCATCATGAAAAAATTTAAGGCAACGGTGCTGGCGGCGATTCTCGCTGCCGGTATGATGAGCGCACTGGGATGTGCCGAGGAAACAGAGACAGCGACGGAAGCTGTGACAGAAGCAGCGGAGGGCAGCACGGAGAGCCAGGTGGCGTCGAAGGAGGAAATGGCTCCGGGGGAGGACATTGTTACCGACGACATGGTGCCGGTCTATGCGGAGAGCATCAAAGATGGCGTTTACAGCATTAAGGTGGACTCCAGCTCATCAATGTTCAAGATTGAGGAATGCGAGCTGACGGTGGCGGACGGGAAAATGACCGCTGTCATGACGATGGGCGGAACCGGCTATCTGTATCTCTACATGGGAACCGGCGAGGAGGCTGTCGCTGCGACTGAGGAAGATTACATACCGTTTGTGGAAAATGAAGAGGGTGCGCACACCTTTGAGGTGCCGGTGGAAGCGCTTGATATGGGCGTGGACTGTGCGGCGTTCAGCAAGAAGAAAGAAAAATGGTACGACCGTACGCTGGTATTCCGTGCGGACTCCCTGCCGCAGGATGCTTTTGCGGAGGGAACGATCACGGCGCTTACGGATTTAGGTCTGGAGGACGGCAGCTATCAGATCGAGGTTTCTCTGGAGGGCGGTTCAGGCAGAGCGACGGTGGAATCCCCGGCGACGCTTACCGTTGCGGACGGCACGGCAACAGCTACGATCATCTGGAGCAGCAATTCCTACGATTACATGATCGTAAATGATGAGAAGCTTGAACCGGTTACGATGGAGGAGCACTCAACCTTTGAAATCCCGGTGACGGGCTTCGACTGGAAGATGCCGGTGGTTGCGGATACGATTGCGATGAGTACCCCGCATGAGATCGAATACACCCTGTTTTTTGATTCAGCAACAATTGAAAAGGCGGAATAATGAAAAAGATTATCTGTTTTTTTCGGACATTTTTGATATCCATGCTCATGCTGTCCGGCGGCGCTTTCTTAGCGCCGCTGGCGGTCGGGGCGGCAGATACGGCACCGGATTTTGGCAGCATGGAGGCGGAGCGCAGCATGGAGCTTCTCTATGCAGAGCAGTTTTCGGCAGATTATTATGAGGGCGGCTATGCTTTGATCACGATTAAAGAGGGCGGCCGTTTTCTTGTTGTACCGGAGGGCCTGCCGGTGCCGGAAAATCTGGACGCAGATATCGCGGTGATCCGGAAGCCTTTGCGGAACATTTATCTTGTCGCTACATCGGCAATGGATCTTTTCTGCGCGCTGGACGGCACCGACGCGATCAGCCTGTCGGGAACGGATGCTTCCGGGTGGTACGTAGAGAAAGCGCGCGAGGAAATGGAAAACGGCAATATTGTTTATGCCGGAAAATACAGCGCGCCTGATTATGAGCTGATCCTCTCGAAGGGCTGTGATCTGGCGGTGGAATCGACCATGATCTATCACTCGCCGGAGGTGAAGGAAAAGCTGGAGAGCTTTGGGATTCCGGTGCTGGTGGAACGCTCCAGCTACGAGACGCATCCGCTCGGAAGGACCGAGTGGCTGAAGCTTTACGCCGTTCTTCTCGGCAGAGAGGAGCAGGCGGAGGAACTGTTTGCAGAGCAGGCAGAGAAGCTGGAAGCGGTGTCGTCAGAAGAAAACACCGGGAAAACGGTAGCGTTTTTTTATATCAGCTCCAACGGTTATGTGAACGTAAGAAAGAGCAGCGATTACGTGGCGAAGATGATTGAACTGGCGGGCGGAAAATATATTTTTGACAGTCTGGGCGATTCGGAAAACGCGCTTTCCACCATGAACATGCAGATGGAGGAATTTTATGCGAAGGCGAAGGACGCCGATTATCTGATCTACAACAGCACGATTGACGGCGAGCTTTACACGCTGGACGAATTGTTTGCGAAAAGCAGTCTGCTGAAGGATTTTAAGGCGGTACAGAACGGGAATGTTTACTGCACCGGAAAAAATCTTTTCCAGGAAACGATGGGGCTTGGCACCATGATCGCTGACATTCACACGATGCTCACGAGCGAAACGGGAGTGGATGAATTTACGTATATGTACAGGCTGAAATAATGCAGCAGTTCAGATGGAATGTTCTGCTGCGGGAGAACAACGTCTGTCCGGCCGGGACAGACAGGATTTGTTTTAACAGCGGTAAGGAGCGCGGAAAGCATGAAGCATAAATCTTATATTCGGTATCAGATTTCTTTTATTTTACTATTTGTTCTGCTTGCCGTGCTGTTTTTCTGTAACATTAATTCCGGCAGCATTCAGCTGTCGGCAAAAGAGGTCTGGGATATTATCGTGCACCGGACAGGGGAGGATACCGCCTATAATATCATCTGGGAAATCCGGCTGCCGCGCATTCTGGCGGCGGTTATTCTGGGCGGCTCACTCTCAGTGTCCGGTTTTCTGCTGCAGACCTTTTTCAATAATCCGATTGCGGGACCGTTCGTGCTCGGCATTTCCTCCGGCGCGAAGCTGGTGGTCGCGCTGGTCATGATCTATCTGCTTGGCAAGGGGCTTGTGGCGAGTTCGCAGGTGATGATCCTTGCCGCCTTTGCCGGTTCTATGATTTCCATGGGCTTTATCCTGCTGATCTCCCGCAAGGTACACAGCATGTCCATGCTGGTGATCGGCGGCGTAATGATCGGCTATATCTGCTCCGCAGTCACGGATTTTGTGGTGACGTTTGCGGATGATTCCAACATCGTCAACCTGCATAACTGGTCGATGGGCAGTTTTTCCGGTATGTCATGGGATAATATTTCCGTAATGTCGGCAGTGGTTTTTGTGTCGCTTGCTATCACGTTTCTGATGTCGAAGCCGATCGGGGCATACCAGCTCGGCGAAGTCTACGCGCGCAATATGGGTGTCAACATCAAGGTATTTCGCGTGCAGTTGATCTTGCTGTCCAGCATCCTGTCGGCATGCGTTACCGCCTTTGCAGGTCCGATTTCCTTTGTGGGGATTGCCGTCCCGCATCTCATCAAGAGCCTGCTGAAAACGGCGAAGCCGATCCTGGTGATTCCGGCGTGCTTTCTGGGCGGTGCAGTCTTCTGCCTTTTCTGCGACATGATCGCACGCACGGTCTTCGCGCCCACCGAGCTGTCCATCAGCTCCGTGACGGCGATCTTCGGCGCGCCGGTCGTCATATACGCGATGTTCGCGCAAAAATCAAGCCGTGCGAAAATGGACTGATGTCTATGCGGCTGCATGCAGACGCAAGAGACACCAGCCATTTTCATAGGGCGGAGCCCGCGACCGAGATGAAGCGGAGCGAAATCGAGGTGAGCACGGCTTGATTTCAGGAAAAGAGCGAAAATGGACTGATGTCTATGCGGCTGCTTGCAGACGCAAGAGACAGCAGAGGGGAGTTTTTTATGGATAGTTTTTATATTTATACAGACCACATGACGGTCGGCTACAACGGCAGACCTCTGATCCGCGATATTGAAATCAGGGTGCGTCGCGGGGAGATTCTTACCCTCATCGGTCCGAACGGCGCTGGAAAATCAACCATTTTGAAGAGCATTACGAAACAGCTTTCCCTGATTGGCGGTACGGTTTACCTGGAGCAGAAAAATATGAAGGAGATGTCGGATAAAGAGCTTTCGCGCAAGCTGTCGGTGGTGATGACGGACCGCATCCGGCCGGAGCTGATGACCTGCGAGGACGTGGTGGCGGCGGGGCGCTATCCGTACACGGGACGACTGGGGATCCTGTCGGACAATGACAGAAGAATCGTGCAGGAATCTATGGAGCTGGTACACGCGCAGGAGTTAAAAGACTGCGATTTTACGCAGATCAGTGACGGTCAGCGTCAGCGTATTCTGCTTGCCAAGGCAATCTGCCAGGAGCCGGAAATTATCATTCTGGATGAACCGACCTCGTTTCTGGATATCCGGCATAAGCTGGAGCTGCTGACGATTTTAAAAAAGCTTGTGCGCGAAAAGCAGATTGCGGTCATCATGTCGCTGCACGAGCTGGATCTCGCGCAGAAAATTTCCGATACGGTCATTTGCGTGCACGGGGATAAAATTGATAAATACGGGACGCCGGAGGAAATTTTCACGGACAGCTATATCCATAAGCTGTATGGGCTGACA
>CABRSG010000080.1 GCA_902473545.1 uncultured Lachnospiraceae bacterium
GCCCCTTCCGATCGAAAAAGCGGTAGTTCTCGTAGATTTCCTTCGCACGCAGATCGCTGTATGTGATGATCAGCTTCTTCCGGTACGTCTCGCCCACGCAATACATCAGATGCGATTTCTGCGCCTCGATGCAGCCGGACACCTGCAGGATCCCCCGGTTTTTCTTTAAGCCGGAGCATAGCTGCTCAAACTCCTCCAGATTTTTCAGCGGAGCAGTAAATGCTTTCATTCTGATACCTTCCTGTTATATTCATTCATCGCCGCCTCCGCGCCGTCCGTCATCAGACACACAGCGGCATCGGCAGCCCTTTCAAGCGCTTCCTCCACTTTTTTACGGTCGTCCTCCGTAAAGCGGCTGAGCACGTAATCCGCCAGGTCCCAGCCCGCCGGCTTCTGCCCGATGCCCACCTTGACGCGCAGAAACTCCTGTCCTCCCAGATGGGAAATGATGCTTTTTATGCCGTTGTGCCCGCCGGCGCTTCCTTTTTCACGGATGCGAAGCTGTCCCGGCGGCAGACTGATATCGTCGTAAATGACAATGAGCTGCGACGTCTTGTCAATTTTATAAAAATCCGTCAGCGCCCGGATGCTCTCGCCGCTTAAATTCATGAAGGTGAGCGGCTTTACCAGCAGCACGCTCTGTCCTTCAATCCTGCCGCTGCCCGTCAGCGCCCTGCCCTTTACGTTCTCTACTTTTATATTATATTTCTCCGCAAGCACATCTATGGTATCAAATCCCACGTTGTGCCTGGTGTGGGCATACTGTCTGCCCGGATTTCCAAGTCCTGCTATGATATACATATTCTGTTTCCACCGTTTTTACTCTGCGAAATATACGTAATTTTCTTTCCGCGGCGCTGCCTTTGGCGCTTCCATATCAGCATACCCCAGAATGCAGTGTCCGATTCCTTCATAGTCGCCCTCAATGCCAAGCGATTTTAAAATTTCTTTGCCCTCCGGGCTCTCAAACTCTTCCTTCGCGCGGTGGATCCAGCAGCTCGCAATGCCCAGTTCGTGCGCCGCCAGCATCAGATTTCCCATCACCAGACTGCCGTCGTAAACGTATGTGGGACGGCTTTTGTCCGCAAGCACCACCAGCACGACCGGCGCCCCGTAAAACGGATCAGACGCGGCTCCCATAACCTCAGCATTCATTTTTGAGAGCTTATCGCGCAGCTCTTTATTTGTCACCGCCACAATGACGGGCGACTGCTTCCCCATGCCGGTGGCTGCATAAGTGCCCGCCTGCACGATTTTCTCAATGATTTCCTTCGGAACCATGTCCGGTTTATATTTGCGGATACTTCTTCTTGTCAGCATTGCATCGATCGTATTGCTCATGATAATTCCTCCTTCTCAAACGCGCATTTGCGTATTTATTGTATCATTTATGGTAAAATTTGTGAACCACTGTTCTTTGTTTCTTCTGCACAATTTTCTTGGCAAGACCGCGCACGGATGCTATAATTTGAAAGATATAAAATGCATTTTCCACATGGATCTGCATAGAAAGGCATCGGTATGCAGTACGATTTAACCGAAGGGAATATTACAAAGAATCTTTTAAAGTTCGCGCTCCCGCTGATGGCGGGAAATCTTTTGCAGCAGTTTTATAATGTAGCGGACACCTGGATCGTCGGACGGTTCCTGGGCCCGGACGCGCTCGCCGCCGTCGGCTCCTCCTACACGCTGATGGTATTTCTCACCTCAATTCTGCTCGGTCTCTGCATGGGAAGCGGGGCTTTCTTTTCCATGCAGTTCGGCAAAAAGGATTTCGACCGCATGAAAAGCGGATTTTTCCTGTCCTTTTTGCTGATCGGCGCTGTCACGCTGCTTTTGAGCGTGATTGTTTATCTCGGTATGGATATTATTCTGGCGTTTATGCGTGTGCCGTCCGAAGTGCGTCCGATGATGCAGGAATATCTGCTTTATGTATTTACCGGTATTTTTGCGACCTTCCTTTACAACTATTTTGCGAACCTGCTGCGGGCAGTCGGAAATTCCGTGGTACCGCTTATTTTCCTTGCCGTCTGCGCGCTCTTAAATGTTGCGCTCGACCTGCTGTTTGTGCTGGTGTTCCACTGGGGCGTAAAGGGCGCTGCCATTGCCACTGCGCTTTCACAGTATGTCTCCGGCATCGGCATCCTGGTCTACTACTATCTCGGTTTCCCGCATCTGCGCATAAAAAAAGCGCATATGCGCTGGGATATTTCTATATTAAAAGATATTGCCGGGCTTTCCACGCTCACCTGCCTGCAGCAGTCTGTGATGAACCTCGGCATTTTGATGGTGCAGGGACTTGTGAACAGCTTCGGCACCGCTGTAATGGCCGCATTTGCCGCCGCTGTGAAAATTGATTCCTTCGCCTATATGCCCGTGCAGGATTTCGGAAATGCATTTTCGACCTTCATCGCACAGAATTACGGTGCGGGCAAAAAAGACCGCATCCGCCGGGGTATGCGCAGCGCAGCCGTCACCGCCGCTGTTTTCAGCGTGGCAGTCGCTCTGCTCGTCTGCCTGTTTGCACGCCCGCTGATGGGGCTTTTTGTCGACGGCTCCCGCGCGGATATCATCGCGATCGGCGTAGGTTATCTGCGGATCGAGGCTTCCTTTTATTTCGGTATTGGGCTGCTGTTCCTCTTTTACGGCTACTACCGCGCAATCAGCAAGCCCGGCGTCTCCGTCGTGCTCACTGTGATCTCGCTTGGAACACGCGTAGCCCTCGCTTACCTGCTCTCCGCGATCCCGCAGATCGGCGTGACCGGCATCTGGGTATCCATCCCGATCGGTTGGATACTCGCAGATCTTACCGGCGCCGCACTGCTGAAAAAATATTCTCTTAGTTAAAATACACCATCTCTTTAATCTCCTCCGCCGGCTCGATGTGCTGCGCCTTCAGCACCGGACCGACGCCGCGGTATACAGAGAGATGCGCAAAGCCGATCTTCGCCTGGATCTTCACCCAGGTGCCGTCCTCCGGCTCCGGTTCCTTGCCGCATTTGCAGACATACCCCAGGAAGGTCGTGTCGTCCGCGCAGCAGGTCATCGCCGTGCGCCCCGGCACAAACACGCCGGTCGGGAAGCCCGGATATTTCTTTGCCTGCAGCGTAAATTCCACGATCTTTCCGCGGTACCGCTCCTGATTCTCCATCACATCAACAAACCAGATTCCATAATCCTCCGGGCGGATTTCAATGACAGGCGCGTTCATATCATAGGGCATCTCGTCGCCGAAAATATTCTCGATCTCGCCCTCTTCGTCCTCGAATACTACCTCCGCCTGCGGACTGACCACCTTGACGCTCCGGCGATAGCCAGCAAGCGGCTTGATGTCCTCGCAGCGGTTAAAAAGCACCAGCTCCGAGCCGCGCACCATTTCCACAAACAGCGGCTTTAAATTCGTCAGATACATCTGGAAGGTGCTTGCGTCCACTGTGGTCAGCTTCTGCTCCATCTCCCAGCCATACGGGAGTTTTAGTTTTTCAAAATCGCTCACCTTCCACATGCCGTTGTATTCCACAACCACGCGCTTCGGGCGATGCTTCTTGTCCAGCATTTTGAGGTAATCTTCTGTCAGCTCCTCCTGCCGCTCCACGCGCTCGATCACTACGTGATATTTTTTCAGTTCCTCCGGATCGTACTCTTCCTCGCCGTCCTCACAGAGAAGCAGCAGCGTCTTTCCGCGGATCTGAAAGTAGTCCTGCGACAGCGTAAATTTTAAAAACTGCGTCTTTCCGCTGTCCAGAAATCCGGTCATCAGATAAACCATAACACTCGGCTGGTTCATGAAAATCCCTCCGTCCTAAACGCCGAACAGCTCTGCCAGCTTTGCTTCGTTCAAAGCAGAACCGATCACGCAGAGACGGCCGGTATATTCCGCCGCGCCGCTGCGCACCTCATGCTCCTCCGGCACCATGTCAAAATAGATCCACTCGCCGTCCGCACCGGCTACCATGCCCTTTGCGCGCAGGATCGTGCCGTAAACGCTGTCACTTTCCAGCGTGTGCAGAATCCGGCTGATTTCTTCTTTCGTGTACGTTTTGATCGTCTCACATCCCCAGCTTGTGAATACCTCATCCGCATGATGATGGCCGTGATGGTGATGCTCGTGATCGTGGTCATGTCCGCAGCAGCACTCCCCGTCATGGTCGTGATGATGTTCATGCTCTTCGTGGTCATGGTGGTGCTCGTGGCCGTGCTCATCATGGTCATGGTGATGCTCGTGACCGTGCTCTTCGTGGTCATGGTGATGCTCGTGGCCGTGCTCATCATGGTCATGGTGATGCTCGTGGCCGTGCTCTTCGTGGTCATGGTGATGCTCATGATCGTGTCCGCAGCAGCACCCCTCGCCGTGCTCATGCACCTCGCCGCACTCCGGGCAGCGAAGCTCGCCAAGCAGCTCTTCCTCCAGGGACTTGCTTCCCTCCATCGTATCCAGCAGCTTTTCGCCAGGCAGACTGGCGATCGGCGTCGTGATGATCGGCGCTTTCGCGTTCAACGCACGCAGGATCGCAAGGCTCTCCTGCACTTTTTCCGGCTTCGCCTTGTCGGTTCTGCTGAGGATGATCGCACCGGCGTATTCAATCTGGTTGCTGAAAAATTCGCCGAAGTTTTTATTATAAATCTTGCACTTTGTGACGTCCACAACCGTCGTAAAGCTGTTCAGCTTCGCGTCGATCTGCTCCTGCACATCCTGCACTGCCTTAATGACGTCCGAAAGCTTGCCGACGCCCGACGGCTCGATGAGAATGCGGTCCGGATGGTAGGTATCCACCACTTCCTTTAAGGATTTTCCGAAATCGCCCACCAGCGAGCAGCAGATGCATCCGGAGTTCATCTCCCGGATCTCGATGCCGGATTCCTTGAGAAATCCGCCGTCGATGCCGATCTCTCCAAATTCATTTTCAATCAGTACCACCTGCTCTCCGGAGAACGCCTCCTTCAGCAGCTTTTTAATCAATGTCGTTTTTCCGGCTCCCAGAAAGCCGGAGATAATATCAATCTTGGTCATAGTAACCGCCTCCTTGTTCCCAAATAGTATACTGCCTTTTTGGCAAAACGGCAAGTAAACAGATTATAAAATTTATCATCCAGTCAGTGTGCGGACGCAAAAAAGCGCTGCAGCAGCCTCCGCCTCACCGCAGCCCTTTCTTCTAATTCATTCTGCTATAGGAAATCCGGATCTTGATATCCTGATTGTAATTGCCGAATCCCTCTCCAAAGAGGGTGATCCCTCCGGTATTTAATGCATCGCCCGGAACCATAAACTTAAAACGCAGCGTGCTCTTGTAGCCGATGTGCAGATGATCGATCGTCACACTGGACACCTTCATTCCATCGATAAAGGTTCCCTTATGATTGATCATCAGCATCTTTAACACGCCGTACTGGTTCCAGTTCGGCGGCCACCAGTCCGGCGTAAAGATCCCCCTCACATCTCCAAAATCGCCGGCGCTCGTCCACATTCCCACCCATTCATCGTTTAAATAGAAAGAAATGTCCGATGGCCAGTCGCAGCTTATGCCCGGCGCCTCCGAGCCGATCTCAAAGGACAGCGTAAGCTGATCGATCCGCGACGCCTCCGGCAAAAGATTTGGAATGATATACTCTACGTACCCTCGTGTAAACCATAAGATCCCCGCATTGATCCGATCTGTATGCGCAAAGTATCTGGGATCGTCTACTTCCCCGATCAGATGCTCCTTCGTGGCAAGGCCGCAGGTAGGATATGCCTCATAGTTTGCATAATGCCCCACTTTTAATTCTGCATTGTATATCTGTCCGCTGTGCTGGTCTTCTTCCGACTCTATCTCAATGAGGATCTTATCCTCTGCTACGCTGCACAGTTTCTGATTCCCGTGCGATCCGCGCTCGATTGAAATCTTTACCAACCCGTTTTCCTCTAATTTCTTGATGTGACTTGTAAGCGCACCATTGGTTATTCCCAGACGGACCGCAATTTCGTTCATGCTGAGTTCTTTTTCCTTCAGCAGAAGCTTCAGAATCGCGATTCGGACATCTGAGCCAAGGGCTTTAAATAATTCCAGTCCATCGCCAATATTTTTGACATGCAGCATTTTCCCTTCCCCTTTACATTGTTCTTCCGAAATCCCCGGTTTGTTTTAGATAAAACCAAACCAATAGAGTCCATTTTACAAGAGTTTTCCCCAAAATGCAATGCCTGTTTCCAAAAATCCTGTCAAAAAAATTCCATTTTTCTGATTTTCGTAATCCCATCCCCGATATGCAGCAAAATGCCGGAAATATACGCTTTCTTGCTCCGGATGAACCTCCTTCGAAATTTTCTGTTCATTATCCTTATCGTCCAGTTCTATGATCTCCCAGGAGCCGCGGAGTTCTTCCGCAGGAATCTTCTCCAGCGGCTCTCCGGTAAAAGGTTCCGGCCCAAGCGCCGGCCATCCATCAATCAGAAACATCGGACGCACCATCAGGTAATGCTTCTTAAAGCTCAGACGGTTCTCATACTCATCACGGTAACTCTCCGCCATCGCCCCGTCACGGATATGGTGTACGAAAAAATA
The DNA here is from genome assembly GCA_902473545.1 of uncultured Lachnospiraceae bacterium. Taxonomy (GTDB): domain Bacteria; phylum Bacillota; class Clostridia; order Lachnospirales; family Lachnospiraceae; genus Marvinbryantia. The sequence goes on from CABRSG010000080.1 coordinate 6,543, forward strand.
CTGTTTCCGCACCGGATCATAAAACGGCACTCCGTGTCCCGGCCCGCGAAAACCTCCCCATTTCCATCCGGCATTTTCCGATCCCACACCGGGAGCGCAAGCTCTAAACCGATAGCTGTTTGCAATCTTTTCTCCCATGCTTTCTTCCACAAGATTTTTTCCTTCCCGATCTACATAGGGACCGGTCACCGTCCTGCTTCTGCCAACCCGGACATCATAATTATTCCCCAGCCAGCCGTAGGACTGAAACAGATAAAAATATCCTGTCTCCGGCACATAGATCACAGCCGCCCCCTCAGGTCCGTCCAGTTTCGGCGGACGACTTTTTCTGGAGATACAGGTTCCTAAAGTTTTCGGATCCTCATCAAGCGGAAGCCCGGTGGACGCCTCCAGTTCCTTTATGTAAATCCCCCCAAAGAAGGAACCGTATACCAGATAGCAGTGCTCTTTTGCCCAGATGATATGCGGGTCAATGGCATTCGGATAGGTGTCGTCCGTTCCCCAGGTGTCTGCCACTACGCCCCGGTTTTCAAAAGGCCCCAGCGGATGCTTTGCCGCTGCCAGCCAGATCCTGGATTCTGAACTGCCAAAGCTCCTGGTTGCAGAATAGTACATCCGATACTCGCCCTTTACACACTCGGTAAAAGGAGCCCAGAAATTTTGGGTGGGCGGATACTCGCCGTTATCCCGTCCCTGCGCGATCGCTTTTGGGGAGAGCACACACTTCTCATAATGAAAGTGCACCAGATCTGCAGAGCTTCGTACCGGAATCCCGATCTCATCCGGCAGTCCGAGAGCCGGTCCGTATGCGTCCGTGCAGTAAGAATAATATGTTTTTGTCACAGGATCCCACATCATAGAAGGATCATGGGCTCCTGCAAAAGCGTTTGATCTTATGTGATAGTCGTTTAGCCGCAGCAAACCTTCCATGTTTTTCTCCCTTTTTTGAAAAGGGGCAGCCGTAAAATCTTTTTCCGCTGCCCCTTTTTTAATCTGTTGAATTGTTTATTAGCCCTTTACGCCGGTAAGCGCCATCGATTCGATGATGTATCTCTGGAATATGAAAAACAGTACCAGAGTCGGCAGCAGCGACAATACGGAAGCTGCCATGATCAGCGGATAATCACTGTTTACTGCATAGGCAGAGTTGAACATACGGATAACTACCTGCAGCGTGTACCATTTATCCTTGGATACGAAGATTGTCGGCGCAAGATAATCATTCCAGATGCCCATGAACCACAGGATCGCCTGCGTCATCAGCGCGCCCTTCATCAGCGGGAGGAACACCGCATAGTAAATCTTGAAATAACCGCATCCGTCAATCTTTGCCGCCTCCACCAATGCATCCGGGATGCTGGTCAGGTTCTGCCGCAGGAAGAAGATCATGCTGACATTACCAAACAGACCAGGCAGGATCAGCGGGAGCAGGTTATTGGTCAGACCCATTCTTGTAAACATTACGTACTGAGGAATCATAACAACGGCAAAGGGAATCATCATCGTTGCCAGAAGCCCCAGAAAGATTCCGTTTTTCCCCTTAAATTTCAGCTTACTGAACGAGAAAGCTGCCAGGGAAGAGGTAAAGCTGCCGACTAACAGCACCGGGATCTCAACGATAAGCGTGTTGCGCACACCCCGCAGGAATTCCGGCTTCGCCAGCACTTCCGAATATTTACCGAATTTCCACGGATTCGGGATCAGGCTGAAGTTCGCGGAAAGTATCTGATTCTTTGTCATGAAAGAAGCAAAAATCATATACACCAGCGGAAATACCATGGCTACCGCGCCAAGGCAAAGCAGGATAAACACGATCACATTCGTCCTGCGTTCTTTCGAGGTCATACCGCTCGAAGCTTTTTCATCATTTTTAGCCATTTTCTTTCCACCCCCTACTCGATCGTCTTAACCCATTTATCCTGGCCGACAAAGTTAAGCGCTGTAATGATAAAGATGATGATCGCCAGAATGAATGCCATTGCAGATGCATAACCCATCTGGTTGTTGCCGAACGCCTTATCGTACAGGTAAAATACTACCGTCGCGGCGCTGTAGTTCAGACCGCCGTTCGGAACCATAACGAGTACCTCTACAAATACCTGGAAGCCACCGATAAGACCGGTGATCAGCAGGTAGAAGGTAACAGGGGATACCAACGGCCAGGTGATATTGCGGAACAGATTCCAGCCGCTCGCTCCATCGATCTTCGCTGCTTCATAGTAGTCTTTGGGAATACCCTGCAGACCGGACAGATACAGGATGATGGAGGTACCAAGACCTTTCCATGTCATAAAGATGATCATTGCCACCTTTACCCAGAATTCATCTCCAAGCCAGTTAGGACCATGTTTGCCGGATATCAGCTTTATAATGCTGTTAAGCAGACCGTAATCGTAGTTGAATACCCACATCCAAAGGATAGATACCGCAACCAGAGAAGAAATAACCGGAATATAGTACATGGTACGAAGTACCTTAATGCCTTTGATCTTGCGGTTCATACCCATGGCAATGATAATACCGAGGATCATACCGCAGGGAATGCCGAGCATGTAAATAATGGTGTTCAGCAATACCTTCCAGAAACGGTCGTCGGTAAAGAGCTTGATATAGTTCCGGAGACCGACGAAGTTGTCCAGCATGTTGTTCATACCAGTCCATTTGGTCAGGCTGGCAATAAACGCGAAGACAATCGGGAACGCCATGAAAATCAAAAAGCCGATAAAAGGCGGAGCCACAAATGCAAGCCCCCAGCAATGCTCTTTAAAAGCTGCTTTACTCATTTTTTTACGTTTCGCTACGTTACCACTCACGAATTTCCACCTCCTACTATACAGATAAAACTTAGGCGTTTGCGAAACGCCTAATGCCGCATAAATACGGCATTTTTTAACCACAAA
>CABRSG010000081.1 GCA_902473545.1 uncultured Lachnospiraceae bacterium
AAGCCCTGCCTCGCCGCCCGCCTGCGCCAGGATGCCCGTTTCGCTGATATCGAGAACATACTCCTGCCCCCCAAGCCCCTCCGCGCGCGTAAACACAACGTCACCCGGGCGGCTGCTCCCGCGCCGCAGCGGAAGCACAAAGCCAAGATATTTCTGCATATCCTTCTGCAGGCTCTCCAGGCTCAGCCCGGCAGCCCCCGCTCCCAGCACAAGGTACTGATCGTATCTTAATTCAAATTCGTTTTCCTCACGCACGCACTCCCGCGGCTGCGGGAGAATGCAAACATCCGCACTGCTCATTTTTCGTTTCCTCTTTCTGCCGTTATCCGACGTCCTCTAAGGCATAGCCATATTCTTTTAATAGTTTTACCGTATCTGCAAAACCGGCATTCAGGTTAAAGGTCTGTCCGTACACTCTGCCGTCTTCGCCGCGGTACAGGATCCGCATATCCCATTCGCTGACTAAAAGCGCCTGCTTCAGCGTTTCTTCGCTCATATCCTTCTGCACCGTCTCCACCAGTTTTTCAAGCTGCGCGCCTGTCAGCGGTTTTTCCGGGCTTATCACACTGGATTCCGCCATCGCCTCCCTGGCGTACTCGATCTCATCCTGCACCATTTCCGAATCATCCATGCTCTCAGCATCCTTGCTCTCCGTCACCGCGTTTTCCAGCGTTACAGAGTCCGGGAACCAGGAATTCGCCGGTGCTACCATCACCGCCAGCGCATCCTCCGGTTTAATATTCAGCACCGGGTTTACCTGACTGCGGTGCTCCTCCATCTCCCAGAGCGGCGCCAGCCATTCCACAATGCTCTCCTCCGTATACTCATAGCTGCGCACCTTCTCTGTGCCGTCCTTTAAACGCCAGGTTACCGTAACCCGGTACCAGTAATAGATTTCGTCATCCAGCTGCGAGACGGACGCTCCGCTGAAATTTTCGCTGTGCTCCACAAGCTCAAACAGCGCATCCATGTCTGCGCTGCCGCCCTCCAGCGTCATATCCTGTTCCACATCGACACTGCCAACCCAACTAAGCACCACCGTGCCGTCCTTCGCCACAAGCTGCTCGTACGCACCTGTATCCGAGTAGAGCATCAGCGCATGACTGTTTGAAAGCCCTGCGCTCTCCACCTCGCTCTTTTCCGGCAGCCAGCGGTCATATCCAAGAAGGTCAAGCTGGAATACCGCCAGGATCGCCAGCGATACCACGCCTGACAGTATAATCTGTTTTTTATCCCGGAACGCCTCCCGGATATCCATGCGGTAAACAAACTCAATGATTCCGCTGATCAAAAACAGACTGAAAATCCATCCGAAAATTTCCCACAACATATTGTTATCGGTGACACCGTAGAAAAATACCGTACAGATAAGCGTGACCGGCACCACCAGCAGAAATTTCACCACTCTGGCAATTGCATCAAACGCCATCGGCTTCCCCGCCATCTCCGAGCCTCGCCGCCGGTAGAAATACAGGCACAGCAGGCAGATGAGCGCGGATATCAGCGTGATCGCGATCACGAGATCCGTCGGGAAAACCTGATCCATCACATCTTTGCAGATCCTGATATAAGCATACACCGGCGTACACTGTACTGCAAGACTTTTTCCAATATCCTGCGCTGCATAGAAGGTGGAAAAGAAAAACTCCATCAGCACCTCCTGCAGCAGCCTGATCGCCGGCACATAGCTACAGAGCACGATTATCGCGGCAATCGCGGCAAAGATCTTGCCGGTCAGAAGCATCGCCAGCACCGTCAGGCTGTAAACCAACAGGAAACATGCGATATGTGTGGCCATTCCGCTTGCGAGCAGCGCCGGAATCGCCACGCCTGCCTCCGTCACCGCAACTCCGCGTCCCGCGCAGACCGCCGCAAACAGCAGGAGATTTGCTGCGAACGGCGTCAGCCATACCAGAATCCCCGCCGCATAACGGATACAGAAAAGCTTCTCGCGCCTTATCGGAAGGCTATGATAAAAATCTACCTTCTCCGCCGAGTGCAGATAGGAAAACTGGATGATGCCGAGCAGCAGCGCCGCGCCGAAAGTCACACAATATAAAAATGGATTCGCAATGCCAAACATCTGCACGGTATTTACAATAGAATTCATATTCGCGCTGTCAAACCAGCTATCGTGCAGAAGCAGCATCCCGCCGATCGGATAGTAGCAGAAATAGCCGATCACCAGAAGGATTGCAAATGCTCCGTCCCGCCTGACTGCCTCTCTTAAAAGCTTAGCCGATGATATCTTTGATGTCATAGCCGATCACCTCCGTTTCACTGATAAAGATTTCTTCCAGGGACAACGGAAGAATCTCGTAAAACAGCGGCTCCTTCGCCTCGATCGCCGCCATGATGTGTTCCCTGCTCCCGCGCGCGGTAATGCACGAGAGATTTCCGCGCGTATCCTTTTTGATAATGTCCAGTTCTTCCATAAGCTGCTGCTCCTTCGCCGGGTTCATGATCACATACTGTACCTTGTGAATATCCATCTTCATATCCTCAAGATCACGCGAGAACAGGATGCCGCCCTTGTGCAGAAGTCCCACATGATCGCAGATATCCTCCATTTCCCGCAGATTATGCGAAGCGATGATGGGCGTAAACTGCCGTTTTAACACCTCGTCAATGAAAATGCTCTTCACCGCCTGGCGCACCACCGGGTCGAGTCCGTCGAAGGTTTCGTCGCATAAAAGATAGCGCGTGCCCGCGCAGATGCCGAGCAGCACAAACACCTGCTTTTTCATGCCCTTTGAAAATGTGGACAGCTTGCGGTTTAAATCCAGCTCAAATTTCCCGCACAGGTCCTTAAAACGGCTCCGCTGAAATGACGGATAGATAATCTCATAATATTCCAGCATGTCCCGCACGCGCGCGTTCGCAAAATAGTGAGGCGTGTCCGGAATAAAGCAGAGCCGCTCCTTCGCCTGCACGTTCTCAAACACCTCCATATCGTCGATTCTGGCAGAACCGCTGTCCGCTTTTAAAATCCCGGCAAGCACCCGCAGCAACGTGCTTTTGCCCGCACCATTCGTCCCCACGATTCCGTAGACGCTTCCCTCTTTAATCTGCGCCGTCACATTATCAAGCGCCTTTATACCGTCAAAGCTTTTGCTTATGCCAGTTATTTCAATCATGTCTCTCCTCCTTGTATACCTCGTCCAGCTTTTCGAGCAGGCGTTCCCTGGAAATCCCCATCTCCTTCGCCTGCCGGAAAACAGCACGTACATTCTCCAGATGGGCGTTCTGCTTTTCCTCCACCAGCTTCGCCCCGCCAGCCACAAAGTTTCCTCTTCCCTTTATCGGATAAATAAAGCCCTGCTGCTCTAAGATCGCATATGCTTTTTGTATCGTGTTGGGGTTGATCGCCAGCTCCGTCGCAAGCCCCCGCACCGAGGGCATCTGACTGTCCGGCTCCAGCACGCCTTTTACGATCAGCATCTGGAACCGCTCAACGATCTGCTCATATATCGGGCGCCGGTCCTTGTAATCTATGATAATCATGCATTACCCCCCCCTTCCGTTTCAAGTGTATTATTAGTGTTAGTACACTTATAGAATAATATAGACCGGGCAAAAAGTCAACCCGGTCCTGATTAATGCTTCATTAAATTTTCCATCATAAACCCGACTCTTATGCTTGCTTTTCTTTTTGTGATTTTGTAAAATTATAAATATCCTACCGCGTTTGTCGGAAATTTTGAACGGATTTCTGCAGAAAGGGCATATATGAAATTTGTATTAATTCCAGACTCCTTTAAAGGAACATTAAGCTCCACACAAATTTGTGAGATATGTCACGAAAAGATCACAAAACATTTCCCCGGCGCAGAAGTTGTCTCCATCCCGGTCGCGGACGGCGGCGAAGGCTCTGTCGATGCGTTTCTTGCCACGGTCGGCGGAACATGTGAACATACCACGGTAAAGAATCCTTATTTTGAAGATATGCATAGCTATTCTGATCGGCGGCGGACAGACCGCCGTTATTGAGATGGCAGCATGCGCTGGTCTGCCGCTGGTAGAAGACCGGAAAAATCCTCTGCTGACAACCACCTACGGCGTCGGTCAGCAAATTCTTGCCGCTGCCGAAAAGGGCGTTAAAAAAATCATTGTCGGACTGGGGGGATCATCCACCAACGACGGAGGCTGCGGCGCCGCTGCCGCTGTCGGCATTAAAGGAATTTATCCCGACCGGCGGGACGCTTATTGATATTGCCGGAATTGATTTTTCCGGAAAATCTGCCCTTCTCAATGGCATAGAAATTATAACGATGTGTGATATTGACAATCCCATGTACGGTCCGACCGGCGCTTCGTTCGTGTTCGGTCCGCAAAAGGGTGCGGACGCCGACATGGTTAAAGAACTTGACAAAGGCATAGAACATCTAAGTCATATACTTGTACAGGAAACCGGAAATGACATCAGCCAGGTCCCGGGAACCGGCGCAGCGGGCGCGATGGGCGCCGGAATGATCGCCTTCTTTGGTTCCCGGCTCCAGATGGGCATTGAAACGGTGCTGGACACTGTGAAATTTGACGAGCTTATCCACGGCGCCGACTATATTTTTACGGGCGAGGGCAAGCTGGACTCCCAGAGCCTGCGCGGAAAAGTTGTCATCGGCATTGCACGGCGCGCCCAAAAACAGCAAAAACCGGTCATTGCCATCGTCGGCGGGGCAGACGATGAGGAAATCCAGTCCGCCTATGAGATGGGCGTCACCGCGGTTTTTCCCATCAACCGGCTGCCGCAGGATTTCTCCGTCAGCAGAGGACACAGTGCGGAAAACCTTGGCTATACAGTGGATAATATATTGCGGCTGCTGTAATATTTCCTCCGCAAGCAGCCCCGGTATTTCGACCGCCGCTGTTACGACGTTTCCCTCCGCATGACGCGTCATTTTTACTCGCCTGCAAGCATCACGGGCACAACCAGCGTGCCAAAATACAGCAACACGACCGCCGCCTGCAAAAGCTCCTGATTTAAAAGCTCCAGAAAACCTGCAAGCCCCGCATACAGCAACGGTAGTGCAAGCAGACTACCGACTGCCCACTTTCGCGCCGCCTTTACCATATGTAACCAGTTTCTTTTTGTGATATTTTTTCCAGGCATATGGTACCGCGGAAACGGCGCTGTGAATATCACGCTTCTCATATCATATTCACTGTAAAAATCCGGAAGCTGATCATCTGTCAGCAGCCAGAGAAAGACGCCTGCCATCAGAGAAAGCAGCATAAACAGCAAGAAAACCGGCGGTGCCTGCAGAAACGGGCATCCCATTGCATGAAACAGCAAAACTTCCAGAACAGCTATCGCCACACATATTCCAAAAACCACCGCGTTTTTTCTCTTCTTTTCCCTGCACATCTCCGGGGTATCGCTTGTAAAAGTCACTGCTTTCTTTAGTAACATCTCTAACTTGCCATTTTCCGCTGCCTTTGCTGCTTCCTCTTCTATTTTTCGCCCCTCCAGCAGCTCTGTTACTGTGACGTCCAGCGTCTCCGCCAACGGCTTCAGCAGAGAGATGTCCGGCATACTGCTCCCGCGCTCCCACTTACTTACCGCCTTATCCGACACATACAGCTTTTGTGCCAGTTCTTTTTGTGTTAAATTCTTTTTCTTTCTCTGCTCGGCTACAAACCGTCCAAACTGCTCTTTTCCGTTTTCACTCATATCTCATCCTCCTGGTTGTCACAAAAATCTGTTGTGGACTTCGTGGGCATCTCAGCCTGCCGCCACATAATTCTTCTGTGTGTTTTGCGCTCATTATAGACTTTTGCTGCGAAGAATGCAATCTACCAGCGGTAGAGTTGGCGTTTTTGCCGAAAATTCTGTTACTGTTCACTCCGTTCACAGCAACCTTTCCAAATCCATTTAAAATTCGCTTCGCGAATGGGATTTGCTCACACCTGAATCACGTTCTCACGCCTCAAACCCACAGGACTAGCTTCGCGTCGCAGCAGGTGTTTGAGGCTGGCGTAAGCAGTAGCAAAACTCTCTATTTCCACGCTCCCGGAATTATGGTAGAATAAAAGAATAATAAATAAATGACCAGCCGAAAAAAGAGAGGGCTAAGAAAATGAATTACAAATATTTAAATATGGAAACTTACAAAAGAAAAAATCATTTTGAATACTTCAATGGTCTGGCCTACCCATATGTTGGACTAACAGTAAATGTGGATATTACAGATCTGCTGAAAACGGTTAAGGCGAAAAAACTTCCTCTCTTTTTGTCAATTTGCTATTGCGTTTCCAAATCCGCCAATCGAGTGCCGGAATTTAGACAAAGGATTCTTAATAATCAGATTGTAGAATATGACTATTGCTTAACCTCTCATACAGTAGCATTAAGTGACAGCACGTATTGTTACTGCGACCTGGACAGTAACCGCTCCTTTGAGGATTATATTCGTTATGCGGTAAATGAACAGGAAAAAGCCAAACAAAAAAACTCCATCAATGAAGAGGCAGACGATGTATTAGGTAAAATTTTTATATCCACGATCCCATGGGTATCTTATACTGCGCTTATTAATCCTACGCCTGTTCCAGCAGACAGCAATCCGCGGATTACATGGGGAAAATATTTTATACAAAATGAAAAAGTGCTTCTTCCGGTTTCCGTGTTATGCCATCACGCATTAGTGGACGGATTGCATATTTCAAAGTTTTATGATTTTTTAAACGAAGAAATGGCATCTGTTGCACAATAGCCCATAACCTATCGGCAATGTAACAAAGCCCTAAAACGACTTCCCGCCTATTTCAATTTTTGAGAACTTTGTATGTTCTACTTTTTGTACATTTAAATTTGAAAGGAGAAATGAGTTATGAAAAGAAACACATTATTCACGTTACTTACGCTTACGGCAGCGATTGGAGCAACTGTCTGCGCTGTGACCGCCTCCGCCGCGGAAAGCTGTTCACCTGCCGATGCGCAGTCTGCCAAAAAAAGCTCTTCGTCCGCAAAAGAGAGCGCAGCAATCACCGGCACGCAGACCATTGTGATCGAAGGGCATGACTGGGGACCCGCTGTCACAAAAACAATTCTCACGCTGGATACAGCGGTTTCGCCGGATTCTGTCAGTGCAGAGAGCTTCCTGGTGACAGAACGAAAGGAAGCCTTCAACTGGGCGGCGCTTGGCGATGCTTCGCTCGATCCCACGCAGCATATTACTGCAGAAGCGCCGCGCACGGTCACAGCAGCATACGCCTGCGATGCCGACGGTAATCTGGTTTCCGGCGCGTCCGCAAACATCGCTCTGGAGCTGTCCTTCGGCCCGGACAGCGGCTCTCCCTACTGCTACGATGTTTTTACCGGTATGAATACTGTCTGCGATCCTTATGAGCTTTCTGTAACGCTTGCGGACGGCGGCACACTGAAAACCAAGGACGGCGCTGTCGTTACCGCTCTGTCCGTGGATGCTGCTGCGGACATGACGTCCGCGCTGATCCCGCAGCTCGCGAACGTCGACCTCTCCGGCAGTTTCACCGGGACCGACGGAAAAACACTCACCTACGGCTCCTATGCGCCGGATGACAACGGCGAAAAGCATCCGCTGGTCATCTGGCTTCACGGCGCAGGCGAGGGCGGCACCGACCCGTCTATCCCGCTGCTCGGCAACAAAGTAACCGCTCTTTACGGCGAGGAATTTCAGACAATCATGGGCGGCGCTTACGTTCTGACTCCGCAAACGCCATACTTCTGGCTTGCCTACAATGAGGAGGGCTCCTGGACAGACAACCCCGGCACGGACTCTATCTTCCTGCCGACCTTAAAAGAGCTGATCGACAGCTACATCGAAGCAAATTCGAACATCGACACCAACCGCATCTATGTGGGCGGATGTTCCAACGGCGGCTTCATGACGATGGATCTTGTGTTAAACTACCCGGATTTTTTCGCGGCAGCTTACCCGATCTGCGAAGCCTACATGGACGCCGGTATCACCGACGAGCAGCTTGAAAGCATTAAGAAGCTTCCCATCTGGTTCGTCTATGCAAAAAATGACGACACCGTTCTCCCTGATATCTACGAAGCTCCCACCATTGCACGTCTGCAGGAGATCGGCGCAGATGTCCACACCTCGATTTTTGAGGATGTCCACGACACCACCGGGCTTTACGCCATGGAGGACGGCTCCCCCTATCAGTACATGGGACACTGGTCCTGGCTGTATTTCTTCAACAATCAATGTGAAGAGAACGGCGTAAGCCTGTGGCAGTGGCTGTCTGAGCAGCATAGATAATGTAAGCTGCAAAAACACCGTCTTTTATTCCCGCGAGGGTCAAATACCCCGATGCTTGCATCGCTACTAGCTTGATGGCCCGTATGCTTACATCGGGCTATTTGACTTCTCCAGCTCCCAGATATGTTTGTCCTGCCGGAAGTACAGGCACACCCCTATTCCGGCAAATGCAATAATCAAAAATAAAAACGCAGCCCCGGAGCCTTTTCCGCTCCCGAACATTTTTACCAGGATACTCCTGTCTCTCTGCGCCGCCATCAGCGGCTCAAATACCGCATCCACCAGCACGCCGCCGAGGAAATAGCCGACCGGGATGGTAAAGAACTGCAGCGAATTGCGCACGGAATATACACGCCCCTGCATATGCTCCGGCACACGCAGGCGCATGATCGCATCCAGGTTGGTGCTCATGAGCGGTATGGAAATCCAGCCGAGGAAGCCTCCGATGCACCATACCAGCGGCGTCCGCCCGAATGCCAGCAGAAAATTTTCCGTGCCCATGGACAGAAGCAGACAGTTGCAGATCACACGCACCCTGCTTTTTGGCGCTTTCACAAAGGAGGCGAGAATGCTTCCGGCAAACATCGTAATGCCGATCACCGCATTTGTGATTCCAAGCACTTTTTCGCTTCCGCCGTTTCTGGAGAGCATCATTGCCGGAAACGCCGCGTCGTAGATGGACGCCACCAGATTAATCGCTGCCAAAAATAAGATCAGATGAAAGATTCCTTTTTCCTGCTTTAAATACGCGATTCCTTTCTTCGCGGAAGCCAGCAGCTTCTCGCCCTTCTCTTCCGTCTCCTGGCTTTCCGGGATTTTAATCGCAAACGCCAGCGTCAGAAACGCTCCCCCAAAGGAAAGCAGATCAAACGCCACGATCGCACCCATGCCCGCAATTCCGAGAACCGCCGTCGCAATGATTGGCGTCAGAATGGAATTTAGCGAGCTGGAAAAATAGCGCAGACCGCCCACCTTCTGATAATACTT
>CABRSG010000082.1 GCA_902473545.1 uncultured Lachnospiraceae bacterium
TACTGTTCACGTCGTTCACAGTAACATTCGCAAATCCATTTAAAATTCGCTCCGCGAATGGGATTTACTCACACCTGTGTCACTTTCTTACGGACTTTGCAGTGAATGCAAAGTCCTGACCTGAACAGTAACAAAACGGCTTCTATGCGGCGTAGGTTTTGCAGGTTGTGCTTGTATCTTCCCGGCAGATAGTATAAAATAAATATGTAATTTCTGCAAAAGGAGAAAAACATTGAACTGGGACAAGACGATGCTGCTGAACGAGAAGCAGTTGTATATTTTGGGGATGCGTCCGGTATTTATCGCATCTGCACTGTTCAGCGACGAAACAGAAAATTTTGTGACACCGATGGAGCCGGAACCCGGCGATACAGTTACGATCCGTTTCCGCGCAAAGCGGGATAATATTGACACGGTGTACCTGCAGACGGCGAAAGAGACGCTGCAGATGAAATTCGACAGAGAAGAAGGATATTTTGATTACTATAAAATAGATGTGCCGATCGGCATCCATCCGCTGCGCTACTGCTTTAAGGTGAAGGCGGGGCGGCTGGTCTGTTATTTTGATAAGCGCGGCGTCTCGAAGGACGTGCGCGAGGAATACCGGTTCACACTGGTGCCGGGTTTTCGCACGCCGAAATGGGCGAAGGGTGCTGTGATGTACCAGATTTTTGTTGACCGCTTCTGCAACGGCGATCCCACGAATGACGTGGAGGACCGCGAATATTTTTATATTGGCGATACGACAAGAAAGGTGACTGACTGGAACCAATACCCGGCGAGCATGGGCGTGCGCGAGTTTTACGGCGGCGATCTGCAGGGCGTGCTGGATAAGCTGGATTACCTGCAGGAGCTTGGCGTAGATGTGATCTACTTCAATCCGATTTTTGTGTCTCCGTCAAACCATAAATACGACATCCAGGACTATGATTACGTGGATCCGCATTATGGGAAGATCGTGAAGGATACCGGAGACCTTCTGTGGGAGGGCGACCGCGAGAATAAGCACGCTACCCGCTACATCACGCGCGTGACGGATAAGGAAAATCTGGAGGCAAGCAATCAGCTCTTTATTCATCTGGTGGAGGAGGCGCACCGACGGGGAATGCGCGTTATCCTGGATGGTGTGTTCAATCACTGCGGCTCGTTCAATAAGTGGCTTGATCGCGAGCGCATTTACGAAAATCAGCCGGGCTATGAGCCGGGCGCTTACGTGTCCGCGGACAGCCCCTACCGGAGCTTTTTCAAATTTAACATTGAGAACTGGCCATACAATCCGAACTATGACGGCTGGTGGGGACACGACACGCTGCCGAAGCTGACGTACGAGCATTCGCAGAAGCTGTACGACTACATTCTGCGGATCGCCAAAAAATGGGTGTCTCCGCCGTACAATGTGGACGGCTGGCGTCTGGATGTGGCGGCGGATCTGGGCTTTTCCAGCGAGTACAATCACCAATTCTGGAAGGAATTCCGCGAGGTTGTCAAGGAAGCGAACCCGGACGCGCTGATCCTGGCGGAGCATTACGGCGATCCGCGCTCCTGGCTGCAGGGCGACGAGTGGGACACTGTTATGAACTACGATGCTTTTATGGAGCCGCTCACCTGGTTTTTTACCGGCATGGAGAAGCACAGCGACGAATACCGGCAGGATATGCTTGGCAACGGAATGCATTTTGAGTGGGCGATGGGGCATTTTATGACAAGCTTTCTCGGACCGTCCCTGCAGGTGGCGATGAACGAGCTTTCCAATCACGACCATTCCCGCTTTCTCACGCGCACCAACCACAGAGTCGGGCGTGTGGCGTCGCTTGGAAGCGAGGCGGCGGGACATGACGTCAATAAAGCGGTCATGCGCGAGGCGGTCGTCATGCAGATGACGTGGCCGGGCGCACCGACCATTTACTACGGAGACGAGGCGGGCGTCTGCGGTTTTACGGATCCCGACAACCGCCGCACCTATCCCTGGGGGCAGGAGGATACAGAGCTGATCGATTTCCACAAGGAGATCATCCGCATTCACAAGGAGAGCGCGGCGCTGAAGCGCGGCTCCATCAAGATGGTCGCGACGGATTATCAGTTTATCTGCTACGGGAGATTTTTGAGGGACGAGCGCTATCTGATCGTGTTCAACAACAGCGATGCGCCGATGCAGCGGCAGATCCGCACCTGTGACGTCGGAATCACGGATGAGGACAATGTGATCCAGATCATGCAGACGGATGCGAACGGTTACCACAAAGACCGCGTATTTTACGAGGTGAGGAGCGGGGAGATCTCCATGACGCTTCCGCCGCTTTCGGCCACGGTGCTGACGGTGATGGACGGCGAGCGCAACGAACATCGTCTGACAGAGTTTATAGATGACGAGTACGCCTGGAGCGTATCGGCATTGGAAACGAGAAAAAGAAACAGGGAGGAAACAACAGATGAAGTACGTAACACTTGGAAAGACAGGCTTGACGGTATCAAAGGCGGGACTCGGCGGTATCCCTATTCAGAAGAGTAACGCCGAAGAGGTGAAAAAGCTGGTGCGTGCACTGATGGAGAAGGGTGTCAACTACATTGACAGCGCCCGCGGCTACACCGTCAGCGAGCAGCTTCTCGGCGAGGCGCTGGAGGGTATCCGCGATAAATTTGTGCTGGCGACCAAGAGCATGGCGCGCACAAAGGAAGCGATGGAAAGGGATATCGAGACAAGCCTTAAAAATTTCCGCACCGATTATATTGATCTGTACCAGATCCACAATCCGGGGATGACGGATCTCGACACGGTTGTGGGTGAGGGCGGCGCGCTGGAAGCGCTGCAGGAGGCAAAGGCGGCCGGAAAGATCGGTCATATCGGGCTGACGGCACATTCCCTGCAGGTGTTTGAGCATGCGCTGACGCTTGAATGGGTGGAGACGATCATGTTCCCATACAACATCGTGGAATCGCAGGGCGAGGCGCTGATGAAGGTCTGTTCCGAGCGCGGCATCGGTTTTATCGCGATGAAGCCGCTTGCAGGCGGCGCGATCGAGGACGCGTCTCTAGCGCTGCGCTATATCTGCGCAAATCCGGACGTTACCATCGTGATTCCGGGCATGTACAGTCTGGAGGAAGCTGCGCAGAACGTGGAAGCGGTGGAGGAGGCAAGACCGCTTGATAAGAACGATGCAGAAAAGATCGCCGCTGTGCGCGAGCAGCTCGGCGAAAACTTCTGCCGCCGCTGCAACTACTGCCAGCCATGCAGCGCAGGCATCAGCATCTCAAATGTATTCCTGTTTGCGGGCTATCTGCAGAGATACGGTCTCGGCGACTGGGCGTACAGCCGCTACCAGACCTTGCATGTAAAAGCGGACGACTGTATCGAGTGCGGCGAGTGCGAGGGACGCTGTCCGTACCATCTGCCGATCCGGGAAATGCTGAAAAAATGCGCGAAGGATTTCCGCGATTATGAAGTGAGTCATCAGTAAAAAACTGCCGCATCCATCAAAGATGCGGCAAATTTTTTAAGCGTTTTTCTTTTTTTCGAAGCCGTGTATCCAGTCTGCTTTCAAAAAGTAGATGAGGAACACGATGGAGCTTAAGCTCCAGGTGAGCGGATACGCCCAAAAGACGGTCTGGATCTGCGGGACGATCCGCACGGCAACGGTGATATAGCTGACACGGATCACGCACCAGCAGACCATCATGACCAGCATCGGTACGATCGCTTTCCCGGCGCCGCGCAGAATGCCGGCAATGCAGTGCGAGAAGGCGAGCAGGAAGTAAAACAGCGTGACGGTGTGCGCCTGCATGACACCGAAGGCGACGACGTCCGCTTCTCTGTTAAAGAGAGAGATCAGCACCGGAGAGGCAAGGTAAATCGTGATGCCGACCAGCTCCGCCAGTGTGATGGAGCAGATAATGCCAAAGTAGGCCCCTTTCTTTGCACGGTCATACTGCTTTGCGCCAAGGTTCTGACTGACAAAGGTGGTCAGCGACATCGCGAAGCAGGTGATCGGAAGAAAACCAAAGCCCTCGATCTTCGAGTAGGAACCGCAGCCTGCCATCGCCGTTGGCCCGAAGGCATTGATATTGGACTGTACGACTACGTTTGCGATCGAGATGATCGAATTCTGGACGCCGGACGGCAGACCATTGGAGATGATCTGGCGCAGTATCTGCCGGTCGATCTTCAGCTTTTTCAGGGAAATGCGGTATTCCCGGGGCGCGTGCGTCAGGTGGTGCAGGCAGAGCAGGGCGCTTAAAAACTGCGAGATGATCGTGGCAAGCGCCGCAGCGCCGACGCCCATGCCGAGCACCGCGATAAACAAAAGATCCAGCGCAATGTTCGTGAGCGACGAAATAATCAGATAGAGCAGCGGCCGTCTGCTGTCGCCGACCGACTGCAGGATGCCGACGAAAATATTGTAGAGTACGAAGGCAAGCGAGCCGCAGAAATACACGCGGAAATACAGCACCGAATTTGGAAGCACATTTTCCGGCGTTCCCATCCAGATGAGAATCTGCGGGGCAAGAAAAATGCCGAGCGCCATCAGAAGAAGTCCGCACACGATACCGAAGGAGACGGTCGTGTGGATGGATTTCTGCGTCGTCTCATAATCTTTTGCTCCGAAATAGCGTGCGGTGACGACACCCGCGCCGAGGGCGATCCCGTTAAAAAATCCCACCATCAGAAAAATAAGGCTTCCGGAGGAGCTGACAGCGGCAAGTGCTTCGCTGCCGAGAAAATTTCCGACGATCAGAGAATCTGCCGTATTATAAAGCTGCTGAAACAGATTTCCAAGAAACAGCGGGAGGGCAAAAGAGATGATCCGCTGGGGGATCGGTCCCTCTGTCAGCAGTGTCTGATGTTTCTGGTGATGGTGTATATTAATATGTAGAAAGTGGTGATTGTGGTGCGGCATGTTCCGATATCCTTTCCTTTCAGAAAAAATGCGCTTCCTTTGCGCTGCAGGAGCCAAAAGGTCCTGTGCAAACAGTAAGCGCGCTTTACTATCATATCACAAAGAATAAAAAATGTAAATTTTTTTGCTTTGGCTGCATCCTTTTTTTCTTCCGGCACGTCTAATGATTGTAAAAAGAAAAAAGACCGGTCTTTGAAACGCCGTACGCCGCGAGGTATAAGCAAAAGCGGCGAGGCGTAGTTTACAGATATGGAGGTGTAAATTTGGAACGTCTGGTAAAAAAGGCACAGCGAGAGAACGATGCGGAGAGCTTCATACAATTGATGGAGCTGAACCGGCAGAGTATGCTAAAGGTTGCACGCTCTTATCTGACGAGCGAGCAGGATGTCGCTGATGCTATGCAGGATACGATTCTGACCTGTTACGAAAAATTACATACGCTGCAGCAGCCGCAGTATTTTAAGACCTGGCTGATCCGCATCGTGATCAACCGGTGCAAGGATATCCTGCGGCAAAACCATAGAGAAGAGCTTCCGGGAGAGCTGGAGGCGCAGGCGGTAACGGATGAGAGCTTTGCGGATGTGGAATTTCGGGAGCTTTTGCAGCAGATCGATGAGAAGTACCGTACAATCCTGGTGTTGTACTATGTGGAGGGCTTCAACACGAAAGAGATCGCCGGACTGCTCGACATGAACGAGCACACGGTGAAGAGCAGGCTGGTACGTGCCAGAAAAAAGTTCGCGATGCAATTAGAGACGAAGGAGGCGGGAGCGATTTATGGATAGAAAATACTCAAAAGCGGAAATGAAACGGATTCTGCGCCGGGATATCAGCACGTCGGCGCTCACAGAGCAGAAAATCCAGGAGGCGTACAGCTTCGTGCGCGCAGACGCGGCGATGAAGCGGCAGACGGAGCGCACGTATCAGAGCAGCGCGGCCGCAGGAAGAGTGACGGGACGTGAAGCGGTGGCTGCAGCGAAACAGACGCCCGGACGGGAAACAATGCGCATGGCGGAACAGATGACGGGACGGGAAGCGATGCGTGCGGCGGATAAAAGACGTGCGGGCGGACACAGAAGCACGGCGCGGCCGGGCAGGCGAATATCGAGACGCTGGGCGGCTCTGGCAGCGGCGGCGGTTCTTGCGGGATCCTCCGTCACGGTCATGGCAATCAATGGAATGTTCTCAAAAACGGTCGAGCAGAGCGAGGATATGCTGAGCTACAAGCTGGAATTTAATTATGAGCTGACGCCAAATGCAATAGATGCAGAGCCGGGGTATGTTCCGGAGGGATATGAACAGCAGCCGGGGCATAAACTCACCTGGTGCGCGGACGGCTCCTGGCAGAACGGTTTTACCATATATACCGTGACGGCAAACTATCTGGATCAGCAGCCGGAGCTGTTGGATGTGGACAATGTTGAGAATATCGAAAAAACCACGATCAATGGTATGGAGGCGCATCTGATCACACTGAAAGGCGCTGCTGACAAAGGTTCAAAGTATATGGATAAACGTATCTATCTTTTCAATGAGAACGATGGTTTTGTATGTATTCTTTTCGGCGGAAACGATCTTCCTACGGAAGAGCTGGTGAAGGTGGCGGAAGGGCTGCAGTTCACAAAGCGGGAGGAAACGATGGAATACATGAGTGCAGAGGATTTGGAAGCACAGGAGAAAATGCTTGAGGAGAGCATTGCGCAGGAGAATGAGGAGAATCAGGCGAGACTGGAAGCCGGTGTGCCGCAGAAATATATTTATGATATCGGGGAGAGCTTTGAGACAAAGGATATGTTTGTGGATCGGGAGCAGGAAAAGGCTGTCAACACAACCCGGATTACGGTAAAGAGTGCGGAGGTCATCGACTCCATTGCAGATTATCCGCAGGAAAACTTTCTTAACTACGATGAGGATCTTGCGCCGAAGATCAATGAGGATGGCACGGCGACTTCTTATGCAAGAGTTACCGGCGGCGGGGGAAAGCGACGCGGAGGAGACAACGGAAAACGTAAACCGTAAATTCTTGAAGGTTACGCTTACCGCAGAAAATATCAGCGACGCGGCGATTGACTTCTGGGCGGGCGCTCCGCAGATGGCGTATCTGGATCCGGTTGAAGAGGGCAACTATAAGTATGATACTACTTCGACACAGCCGCTTAACGGGTGGTCGGAAAGCATTGGCTATGATGGCGGGGCAATTTACTTTGATCAGTCGCCGTATGCAGGAAAACTGAATCCGCATTTCTTCTACCGCGATCTGGAAGCAGGGGAGACTCTGGAATACACCCTGCTCTTTGCGGTCGACGAGGACAGACTGGAAAACCTCTATCTTGTATGGGGCATGAGTGGAATGGTTATCCCGGAGGAGGGAGAGACCTACACAGAGCGCTACGTGCGAATGAATGTGGGATAATATGCCGGCAGAGCGCAGCAATCGAAGAGCAGTGAGAATATATGACACACAGGGGACGCGTCAGAAATGGGGCGTCCCCTGTGTGAGGGTTCATCTGTTGATTTTGGAAAGTGCTTTGGAAAGTGAAACGCGGATAATGTTGACGCTATGGAAGTGCAGGGCTTTTTATGCTATACTGATCGGGTAATACAGCCGGGCGTTCAAAGCAGGAGAAATGGCGGTGGGAGATGTGAAAAACTTAAAAGAAGAGACTTGCGATTTGAAAAAGCAGCAAAAGGAAGAACCGCAAAAGTATTTCCAGGAGGCGCTGGCGGATTTTATGCATGACGCAGCCAGCGGCGACGCGATCCGTCACCTGTGCGATCTGGGCTATACGACGGATGCTATTATGAAACAGCTCACCTTTCCAACGCCCCGCGAGCGGGTGGAAAAAACGGTGTACCGTCACTTGACGGAGCGCGGCATTTTGCGGGAAAGCCTGCCGGAACATGCGCGGGAAATCAGCACGGAAGGGCTTTCAGAGAGCGGGCTTTGGGCGCTGCTGCAAAAAGAGATTTTAAGAAGCGGGGAAGAAAACGTTTACGTCTCCTGTCCCTTTGGAACGATCCGGCGGGACCGGGAAGCGCGTCTTACGCGGATGCTTTCCTGCCTTACGGGACGCGAGCGCGAGTATTTGCTTGGCATCCCCTGGAAGCCCGTCGTCATGTATCACCGGCTGAACAGCCGGATGCTGGAAATTTCGGTCAGCCTTGCGCTGTATTCCGATGCGGAGATGAGATTTTATGTATGGGAAGAGGGGGATAAAAAGTGATCTGCAGCAGCCTATCGGTGAACCGGCGGGCGGTATGCTTCACTTTGGCGAGCTGGCGCAGGAAACGCTCCCGAACGGTAGCACTTTTTTATGCTCCACGAAGGATTTTTCCGCGGCCTGCACATTGTCCGGACAGCTTCAGCCGGATACCGGGGTAGTGCAGACCGCGTAGGATTTTTTGGCGGGAACAGACAGTGTTACCGCGTATATCTGTGAGCAAAAAAGATAGCTGGCATCATCCCATATAAACGGTTACATGATACTCCGTCTTTCCCGCTTCCAGCGGAATCAGATTTCCTTCTATTTCCCTGCTGTCGACGATTATCTTCTGCACGCCTTTCTGCACGCTGTCCGGCTTCTGCACGTCGATGTAGTAGACTGCTCCCCGGAATTTGCGGACCAGCCGGAAGCTTCCGAAATCTGACGGTACGCAGGGATCAATGATCAGACCGTCGCAGGAGGGCTGCACGCCGAGGATCGCCTGGGAAACATTGACAAAGGTCCATGCGGCAGTGCCGGTCAGCCAGCTGTTTTTTGCTTCACCGTGATAATAAGCGTCCGCGCCCGCAACCATCTGGGAATAAACATAAGGCTCTGTCCGGTGGATTTCGCTGATGCTTTCCAGGTAAGACGGACAGGTTTTCCGGTAAACTTCAAATGCACGGTCGCCGCGCCCGATCACGGTTTCCGCGATGGATATCCAGGGATTGTTGTGACAGAAGATGCCGGCGTTTTCCTTATATCCCGGCGGGTAGGAGGAAATTTCTCCGAGGTTCAGATAATACCGGGTATAGGCGGGCTGCAGGATCATAATACCGTATTTTGTATCCAGCCGTTCTTTTACGGAATCCAG
This sequence comes from uncultured Lachnospiraceae bacterium, assembly GCA_902473545.1. Classification (GTDB taxonomy): domain Bacteria; phylum Bacillota; class Clostridia; order Lachnospirales; family Lachnospiraceae; genus Marvinbryantia. The sequence continues at coordinate 8,970 of CABRSG010000082.1, forward strand.
CGCTTTTTCCGCAAGCCCTTCTTTTACGCCGATCCCTGCCATGACGCAGAAGCCCTGCGGCTCGATGTAGATCTGCCCTTCCTCGCATTCTCTGGAGCCGATCTTTTGCGACTGCGCGTCATAGGCGCGGAGGAACCATGCGCCGTCCCAGCCTGCGTTAAGGACTGCCTGATACATTTCCTCTGCCGCTTTCTGCGCTTCTGCTGCAAGCTCCGGTTTTCCGGTGCGGCGGCAGATATCGGCAAATTCCC
>CABRSG010000083.1 GCA_902473545.1 uncultured Lachnospiraceae bacterium
CCCGGTCCGATGCCGACCTTCACCGCATCTACGCCAGCCTCGATCAGCGCCTTTGTGCCCTCCGCCGTCGCAACGTTTCCTGCGATCATCTGCAGATCCGGGTATGCTTCCTTGATCATCTTTACACAGTTGATAACGTTCATGGAATGTCCATGCGCGGAATCCAGTACAACGACATCGACATGCGCCTTCACAAGCTCTTTCACACGCTCCAGACAGTTTGCCGTGATACCGATCGCCGCGCCGCAGAGAAGACGTCCCTGCGCATCCTTCGCAGAGTTCGGATACTTGATCTGTTTTTCGATATCCTTAATAGTAATGAGCCCTTTTAAATTGTAATCGTCATCAACGATCGGCAGCTTTTCCTTGCGCGCTTTGCCAAGGATCTTTTTCGCTTCCTCCAGCGTGATGCCGACCTTCGCTGTAACCAGCCCCTCGGAGGTCATGCTGTCTTTAATTTTCTTTGTATAGTCTTCTTCGAATTTTAAATCACGATTTGTAATGATTCCTACCAGTTTTCCGTTTTCTGTAATCGGTACTCCTGAGATTCTGAATTTTGCCATCAAATCGTTGGCATCCGCCAGCGTATTTTCCGGTGAAAGATAAAATGGATCTGAGATAACACCATTTTCTGAACGCTTTACTTTGTCTACTTCCTCTGCCTGCGCTTCAATAGACATGTTTTTGTGGATGATTCCGATTCCGCCCTGTCTCGCCATCGCAATCGCCATTCTGTGTTCTGTTACGGTGTCCATTCCAGCGCTCATCATCGGAATATTCAGCTTGATCTTTTTTGTCAGATACGTGGTAAGATCAACCTGGTTTCCGATCACCTCAGAGTATGCCGGCACTAAAAGCACATCGTCAAATGTAATTCCCTCACCTATGATACGGCCCATTTCCTATTCCTCTCTTTCTTGTATTTCCCGATATTCTATCAAATATCATTTCGGCTGTCAACTGTCAGAGACACTTTTTTCCGCCCCTTGGAGCATTCTTTTTTACCCACACATTTGTCCGTCTTTTAAAGACATTTTGCGCAGATCCCGCACCTATTTACACATCTCTGCGCCTGCCGTTAATACAGGTTTACCTCACGCGGCGCCACGCGCTTCATATCCTTCAGAATAATCTCATTCGGCTCGAAGATCACGCGCTCCAGCCCTTTCTCTCCCTTGATGATCATCGTGTAGGATTTGTTCTGCTCATCACGTGAGGAAAAATCGAGCGTTTTTAAATCCTGACGGCGGTTGTAGGAATCCAGCGCGTGAGAATTTGTGGGCGCCAGAAGCTCCAGGTTTTTGATATCGGCACTGTACACGCGCTTTCTCTTCTGCTTTGACATAATCTTGTCGATATCCAGCTCACCATTTACATACAGATACTCAAATTCCACATCAAATGTCGGGATGAGAAAAAAGTCCGCGATGCCGAGCGCGACTGCCACGATAAAGGCAATCAGTCCGAGCGTCGTGAACAGCGCTGCCAGCACTGCGAGAACCGTCGCTGCGATCAGCAGAGCTTTCAGAATGGTGTCCTTTGGTGTTTTCTTCCTCTTTACAATAATTTCCGTATACAAATCACTCATATCCGAGTCCTCCTTTTTCGAATAGTATATCATATGCAAAGGACACTTGCAAAAGAAAATTGCAAGTGTCCTGATATTGTAATTAAAATTTTGTGCCTGCAAGCAGTCAGCGGATTTGCATACCTCTACCCCTCCGTACAAACTCGGAAACTTCGTTTCCTCGTTATACGTTGCACTCATATAACTTTGCGGGAATGTGTCTGTCTGCTTCCGCAGACACCGGAGGACGGGAGCAAATCCTTCTCCCTGCAAGCAGTCAGCGGATTTGCTCCCGTCCTCCTTACCGCCTGCTACGCAGGCGCACATTCCCTTTGTTGCATTCGTGCTTATGCGCTTACATCATTCCGGGGTTCATGCCGCCCTGCATTGGCGGTTCCAGTTCTTTGATGTTGGCAACGCAGGATTCTGTGGTCAGGAAAGTGGAGGCTACGCTGGTTGCGTTCTGCAGCGCGCTTCTTGTTACCTTCGCCGGATCGAGGATGCCTGCCCCGATCATGTCTACGTACTCTTCCTTGTATGCGTCGAAGCCATGACCTTTTTCCGCTTCCATAACCTTGTTTACGATGACAGAACCTTCCAGACCTGCGTTTTCTGCAATCTGGTAAAGCGGTGCGCTCAGTGCTTTCAGAATAACCTTAGCGCCGGTCTTTTCATCACCTTCAAGCTCCTCAACCAGCTTTTCTACTTCCTTTGCAGCGTGGATGTAAGCAGAGCCGCCGCCTGCTACGATACCTTCCTCTACCGCTGCTCTGGTAGCGTTCAGCGCGTCCTCCATGCGGAGCTTTGCCTCCTTCATTTCTGTCTCGGTAGCTGCGCCGACGCGGATAACCGCTACGCCGCCTGCCAGCTTTGCAAGGCGCTCCTGCAGCTTTTCTTTATCAAACTCAGAGGTCGTCTCCTCAATCTGTGCCTTGATCTGTGCAACCCTTGCCTGGATTTCCTCACGGTTGCCCTCGCCGTCTACGATAACGGTGTTCTCTTTTGCAACCTTAACGGATTTTGCACGTCCGAGCATATCGATCGTGGTATCCTTCAGCTCCAGACCAAGCTCCTCGGAGATTACCTGTCCGCCGGTAAGGATCGCGATATCCTTGAGCATTTCTTTTCTTCTGTCGCCGTAGCCCGGTGCCTTTACAGCAACTACACTGAAGGTACCTCTCAGCTTGTTGACGATCAGTGTGGTGAGTGCTTCGCCCTCTACGTCCTCTGCAATAATCAGCAGCTTTCTTCCGGACTGCACGATCTGCTCCAGAAGCGGAAGGAGATCCTGGATCACTGCGATCTTCTTATCTGTGATCAGGATGTACGGATCATCCAGCACTGCTTCCATCTTTTCCATATCAGTTGCCATATATGCGGAAATGTAGCCTCTGTCGAACTGCATACCTTCTACCAGGTCAAGCTCCGTCTTCATGGTCTTGGATTCCTCAATAGTGATAACACCGTCGTTGGAAACCTTTTCCATAGCGTCAGCTACCATATTTCCAACCTCCTCGTCGCCCGCGGAGATTGCCGCAACTCTTGCCATCTGATGCTTGCCGGTAACCTTGCTGCTCATCTCTGCGATTGCGGATACCGCCGCATCTGTTGCTTTCTTCATACCCTTTCTCAGAACGATCGGGTTTGCGCCTGCCGCCAGGTTCTTCATACCCTCCTGGATCATTGCCTGTGCAAGAACGGTTGCTGTCGTCGTACCATCTCCGGCTACGTCGTTTGTCTTGGTGGCAACCTCTTTTACAAGCTGTGCGCCCATATTTTCAAACGCATCCTCCAGCTCGATCTCCTTTGCGATGGTAACGCCGTCGTTTGTGATGAGCGGAGCGCCGTACTGCTTGTCAAGCACCACGTTTCTTCCCTTCGGTCCAAGTGTTACCTTAACGGTATTTGCCAGCTTATCTACGCCAGCCTCCAGTGCGGCTCTTGCCTCTGAGCCATATTTGATTTCCTTTGCCATAATAATGCGACCTCCTGTCTTATTCTACAATTGCCAGAATATCATTCTGTTTTACAATGATGTACTCCTCGTTGTCCAGCTTCACTTCATTGCCGGCATATTTTGAGTAAATTACCTTATCTCCAACCTTAACCTGCATCGTAACTTCTTTTCCGTCTACCACGCCGCCCGGTCCTACAGCGATTACCTCTGCCTGCTGCGGCTTCTCCTGCGATTTTGCTGCCAGGATAATCCCGGATTTTGTAGTTTCTTCTGCTTCAAACTGCTTTAATACAACTCTGTCACCCAATGGTACTAATTTCATGATTGCTTCCTCCTTCATCAGCTTTCTTATTATTAGCACTCATTTCAGTCGAGTGCTAATCACAAAACATATATTAGTAAATATATGTAAAATATGCAACTTTATACGTTGGCAAAAATCAAGAGCATTCTTCCAATAGCTCTTGTTATCTTTCGAATGCTCCTGTTTTCTCACTTTTTCAATATAAGTTCTAAAAATTTTGTAAACACGCGGCTCCTTAAAACTTCTTTCTGCTCGCCTTGATTTCTTTTAATTCATCAAACACAACGTCATTTACGACCTTGATATATGTCCCTTTCATTCCGGAGGAACGTGACTCTATGACACCGGCGCTCTCAAATTTACGCAGTGCGTTGACGATCACCGAACGCGTAATACCCACGCGGTCCGCCACCTTGCTCGCCACCAGAATCCCCTCGTTTCCATTGAGCTCGTCAAAGATATGGATGATTGCCTCCAGCTCCGAGTAGGAAAGCGTGCTGATCGCAGATTTTACGATCTGGATCTTGCGGTTCTCCTCCGCGTTCTCCTCGTTTACGGAGCGCATCATCTCCAGCCCGACCACCGTCGTGCCGTACTCACTGAGAATAATATCGTCGATCGTGTACTGACTGTCGCATTTATACATAAAAACGGTTCCAAGGCGTTCGCCTGCGATATCAATCGGATTGATAATTGCCTGATATTTTCCGACGTCCCCGTCCACAAATCCAAGTGTTTCCAGATTGACATTTTCTTTGGTAGAAAGCACCGCCAGGAGACGTTCGTTCAGCAACGGGTCAATAAAGCCGCCCACCTTATCCGCAATCAGCTCGTGAATCTCTTCCACCTGGTCGCTCAGACTGACACCGAGCACCTTGCCCTTCCGGCTGATAACCAGAATATTGGAATCCAGAATATCCGTCAATACCTGGCAGATGTCGTTGAAAACTACCTTACTGGAGTTGTTATTGTGTAAAAGCTTGTTAATTTTTCGTGTCTTGTCCAATAATTGTACACTCATTGCGCACCCTTCCTTTCCGTTGTTGTCCACTGCTTTATGCGCTCAGTGTACCACAGTTTTCACAAATCATCAATAAAAATATATTAATTTCAGACAATTACTTTTTTTCCTCCACTGGCTTCGGCTTCTGCCAGGTCATATAATCACATTCCGGATTATTTTCGCAGCCATAATAACGTCTGCCCTTTTTCGTTTTGCGCACGACAAGCTCCTTACCGCACTTCGGGCAGGGCACGCCGATCTTCTCCAGATAAGGCTTTGTGTTGCGGCAGTCCGGGAATCCCGGGCACGCGAGGAATTTTCCGTGCGGTCCGTATTTGATTACCATATTGCGCCCGCACTGCTCGCAGATGACATCGGTTTCCTCATCCGCAATCTTTACACTTTCCAGTTCCTTTTCCGCCTGCTTCACCGCCTCGTCAAGGTCGGGGTAGAAATTGCTGACCACCGTCTTCCAGTTCACGACGCCCTCCTCCACCTTATCGAGAAGCGACTCCATATTTGCCGTAAAGTTTACGTCCACAATGCTCGGGAACGCTTTCTTCATCATCTGGTTGACAACCTCGCCCAGCTCCGTCATATACAGGTTTTTATTTTCTTTTATTACATATCTGCGCGCGAGCAGCGTCGTGATGGTCGGCGCGTACGTACTTGGACGCCCGATGCCAAGCTCCTCCAGCGTTTTTACCAGCGCCGCCTCCGTGTAATGGGCGGGCGGCTGCGTAAAATGCTGCTTCTCCTGCCGCTCCTTTTTCGTCAGAACCGTCTCCTTTGTGATTTTTGCAAGAACAGACTGGCTCTTTTCATCCTCCTCCGACTCCTGCGTATAGACGGCCATAAAGCCCTCAAACGCCAAATGAGAGGCGGAAGCGGTAAAGCGATACTGCCCGGCTCCGATTTTCGCCGATATCGTCTCGTAGCGGGCACCCGCCATACGGCTTGCCGCAAATCTTCTCCAGATAAGCTGGTAAAGGCGGAACTGATCCCGCGACAGTGACTCCTTGATGAGCGTCGGCGTGCGCCCGATATCGCTCGGACGGATTGCCTCGTGCGCATCCTGGATCTTCTTCCCGGACGCCTTCGCCTGGCTTTCTCCCGCCACATAATCGCTTCCATACTGCTCTTTGATATATTCCTTTGCCGCCGCATCCGCCTCGTCAGCGATACGGACGGAATCGGTACGCAGATAGGTGATCAGACCGACGGTGCCGTTTCCCTTGATATCCACGCCCTCGTAGAGCTGCTGCGCGATACGCATTGTTTTCTGCGTGGAAAAATTCAGCACCTTGGACGCCTCCTGCTGCAGTGTACTGGTCGTAAACGGCAGCGGCGCCTTGCGCACACGCTCTCCGGTCTTAATTTCTGCAACAGAAAATTCCTCCTGTTCAATTTCCTTCAAAACTGCATCCAGCTCCTCACGGGAGTGAATCGTCATTTTCTTTTTCTCGATTCCGTAAAAGGCTGCCTCCAGGGGCTTTTTTGATCCCTGCACGTCCAGAACCGCATTTAAGGTCCAGTATTCCTCCGGCACGAACGCGTTGATCTCCTCGTCCCGGTCTGCGATCAGACGCAGAACCGCTGACTGCACTCTTCCGGCGCTTAAGCCCCGCTTCACCTTCGCCCACAGAAGCGGGCTGATCTCATACCCCACCATGCGGTCCAGCATACGCCTTGCCTGCTGCGCATCCACAAGGTTCATATCGATCTTCCGCGGGTTTTTGAGCGATGCCTTCACCGCGTTTTTTGTGATCTCGTTAAAGGTGATTCTGCGCATCTTGTCCTCATCCAGCTTCAGCGCGTGCGCAAGATGCCAGCTGATCGCCTCCCCCTCACGGTCAGGGTCGGTTGCCAGATAAACTTTATCCGCTTTTTTCACTTCCTTGCGCAGCGCCGCAAGCAGTTCCCCTTTTCCGCGAATGGTAATATACTTCGGCTCATAATCGTGCTCCACGTCGATACCGAGCTGGCTTTTCGGCAGATCGCGCACATGCCCGTTGGAGGCCGCTACCTCATAATTTGAGCCCAGAAATTTCTTTATCGTCTTGACTTTTGTGGGAGACTCCACAATTACCAGGTTTTTCGCCATCAGGATTTCCTCCGTAAAAATCATTTCATTTTTACATAATTATTTTTACCGCTTTCTGACGCAAGTCCCTTCAGCTCCAGGGCGCTTAAAACCCCCATAAGCTGCCAGATGGGAAGATCTGTCTCCTCCGCCAGCGTCTGCAGGTTCTTTGCATCAGAATCCAGACAACTATACACCAATTTTTCAGACGATGCAAGTACCAGATTTGGATTTTTCTCTTTTGCGGCTCTTATCATGAGAAAACCATTTGTTTCCAGAAACTCCTCTATATCGGTGATCATACCCGCGCCCTCCTGAATCAGACGATTGCACCCGGCGCTTAAAGCGTCCTGCATACGTCCCGGGAACGCATAGACATCCCGCCCCTGCTCCAGCGCCAGATCCGCCGTGATTAGCGTACCACTTTTTTTCCTCGCCTCTACCACCACTACAATCTCAGACAGCCCGCTGATAATACGGTTTCGCATAGGAAAATGCCAGGAGGCAGGCGACGTGCCCGGATAAAATTCTGAGATAACGCCGCCTTTATCCGCCAGCGCCTCATATAACCCTCTGTTTTCCTTCGGATAGCAGATGTCCGCACCGCAGCCAAGAACGGCGTAGCTTTTGCCGCCGGCTTTTATGCATGCCTCCTGTGCCCGCGCGTCGATACCGTATGCCATGCCGCTCACCACGGAAACGCCGTTTTGGGCAAGCCGCTCTGAAAGCTCCTGTGCAGTGTTTCTTCCATTATAAGTGCACATCCGCGCGCCAATGACCGCCACACTGCGTTCCTCTTTCGAAATCATCGCTCCCTTATAAAACAGCCCGGAAGGGTAATCCGGTATCTGCAGAAGCCGTGCGGGATACAATGGATTTTCGCAGCTAATAAATTGTATTCCCTTTTCTCTCCACTTATGATATGCATCCTGCGCATGGGAGAGCTCCCAGTGACTGCACACCGCCTGCAGCTTCTTCTCCGTTAAAACCGGAAGCAGCCCCTTTTTTCCCTTTGCCTCAGCATATAATCTCCCCGGTTCCCGGTAAGCCTGCAGAAGTCGTTTCCGGTCTGCTTCAAAAAGCCCGGGAATACTGCAGAGCCAGAACCACTCCAGCTCTCTTCTCTCGTCGTATAGCTTCTCCAATTTTCCGCCCTTTCTATCGGTTTAGCCAGTAGCGCTTATGAATGCTGCGGTAGCAAAGAGCTTCCTGCAAATGCTCCGTCTCAATCCGCCCGCTTCCCGTCATATCGGCGATCGTCCGCGCCACCTTCAAAATACGATAATACGTGCGCGCGGTTAAATCAAGCTTCTCAAATGCCTCCTGCATCAGCTTCTCCTGTGTGCTGCCAAGCGGACAGTACGCGCGGATGCCGCTCTGGTCGAGATCGGCGTTGAAGCGAAACGGCGTATCTTTGTAGCGCTGCTCCTGTATCCGGCGGGCTTTTAATACCCTTTCCCGGATCTGCGCCGACGTCTCCGCCGTTTTTTTCACCTCCAGCGCCCGGTACTGCAGCGCCGGAACCTCAATCGTGATGTCGATGCGGTCCAGAAACGGCGAGCTGATCCGATTTAAATACCGCTGCACCTGATGATTCGTGCAGAGACATTTTGCAATATCCGGATAATTTCCGCACGGGCAGGGATTCATCGCCGCAACTAACATAATATTCGCCGGATAAGTGCAGATGCCGCTGGTTCTGGAAATACACACCCGGCGCTCCTCCAGCGGCTCCCGCGAAAACTCCGGCAGCTCGTCCAGAAACAGCACACCGTTGTGCGCCAGGCTCACCTCTCCGGGACGCGGATAGTTGCCGCCTCCTGCCATCGCCTTTGCCGTGATGCTGTGATGCGGGGCGCGGAACGGACGCTGCTGTACAAGGTGACAATCCTTGTTCAGCATCCCGGCGATGCTATAGACTTTCGAAATCTCAATCTTCTCCTCCAGCGAAAGCGGCGGCAGAATCCCCGGTATGCGCCGCGCAAGCATCGATTTTCCGGAGCCGGGCGGTCCCACCATCAGCAGATTGTGAAAGCCGGACACCGCCACCTCCACCGCCCGCCGCGCCGCTTCCTGCCCGGCAATCTCAGCAAAATCCTCGTAGTGCGTCTCCGTTTCCCCTTCACCATTTTCCGAAGTGCCCGCCGGCTTCAGCGCGCGTTCGCCCTTTAAGTACGCGATTGCTTCCGCAAGCGTCTCCACGCCGAGAATCCGGATACCGGCAATAACCGCCCCTTCCTTTTCGTTCGCCTTTGGAAGAATGCAGGTATGA
>CABRSG010000084.1 GCA_902473545.1 uncultured Lachnospiraceae bacterium
CCAGGAGTTGCCAGTAATGAAATGTGTACGTTTTTGATACTGAATATTTCGTCGCTGCAGCTTATTCCAGTGAATATTATAGCCTATCGGGCGCAGTATGGGAGCGCGAATCCCACGGCGATCGTCGGACCGGGGATTGCGGCAACGGCGGTGAGTACGGCGGTGGCGGTGGTGTTTTGCAAGGTGATGGATCGTAAGAAGCGGAGGGCGTGAGTGCTCACCGCTTTTATTATTACAGCAGTAAAACAGATTAAAATGAATAAAAATGGTTTAAATTTATATAAAATGTGTTATAATAAATAAAATAGGATAAAAAGGAGGATGAGTATATGAAGCTGCGTGCAGAAGATGTGTTTCGACCGGGAGCATTTCCGAAATATACTTATATATCGCGAAAATCAGCAGTTTCTGATTTATCATATGAATTTCGTCTGATGCAGGCGATTAAAGTTTCCGGTTTTTTAACTTCGCTAGTTGGACCTTCTAAAATGGGAAAAACAATCCTATGTGAGAAGGTAATTGGTTTTGAAAATATAGTAGAAATTTCAGGAGCAGATTTTGGAGAAGACACGGATTTCTGGAAGCTGGTTGCGGCTAAGGCCGGACTTGCTTATGAGGGGGAGTTTGCGTCAGAAAAGAAAATTGAGGAAACCAGTGACAGATATACGAAAAAAGAGACGTTTTCTTTGACGAAGGATAAAATTATTGAGTATTACAAAAAAGAAAATCTTGTTCTGGTAATAGATGATTTTCACTATGCCCCGGAAGGAAAGCGGATGCAGGTTGCGCAGCAGTTAAAGGATGCAATACGCAGAGGCTTTAAAGCGATTGTTGTATCGCTGCCGCACCGGGCAGATGAAGCAATTCGGCAGAATGCAGACTTATCCGGAAGGTTAAGTTTGATTAACATGGAACCGTGGGAAGTGGCAGATTTAAAGGAAATTGCAAAACTGGGCTTCTCCAGATTAGAGATAAAAATTGAAGATGAAATTGCAGAACAGATAGCAGTGGAAAGTTTGTCCTCTCCGCAGTTAATGCAGTATATTTGTCTCAACATTTGTACAATACTGGAAATGTCGGGAAATCAGCATGCTCAGATCGGTCAGGAAATTTTAGAAACAGCATATCGTTATACAACAGCAAATTTCGAATATGGGGACGTTGTATCATTGATGAAAAAAGGTCCGAATACACGAGGAAAAAGGAGGAATACTTTTCCGGTAAAGGGTGGACAGCCTTGCGATCTTTATGAACTGACCGTAAAATCAATTGCGGAAAATCCTCCGATAATGAAATTAGAGTTTGAGGATGTGAAAAAACGAATATATGATATGATTTCAGAGGATGCCAAAAGACCGACCCCACAGGCGATAAAAGAAAGCCTCACTAAATTGCAGGAATTATTACATGGAAGAGAGGATATTTTCAAGGTGCTTGACTGGAAGGAAGGCGTTTTATATATTTTAGACCCGTTGTTTTTATTCTATCTGCGGTGGGGAGGCGACAATAAATAGTATGTTTTACAGTGCAAATAGTATAAGAAGTATAGGGGAAGCTATAGAATATATTCAAGATGCCAGAGATTATCAGCAGTTTCAAAGCGCGGTAGCATGAAAAGGATTGCATATTTAATAAAAATAAGGACTGTACAGATAGCGAAAAACTGCGTTATAGATGACGGGAACAGGAGCAATCAGACGCACAGGAGGAGAGGAAAACAGAGAATGAAAGTACAGGAATTGCGCATCCTGCTGGAAAAGATTCCGGTTTCACTTGCCGTTTCGGGAGGTCTCAGCCGGGAAGCTTTGTATGCGATGCAGGAAATGGTTCTGCTTTCAGAATTAAAGACGAGCGATGTAAAGCAGATAGCCCTAGAGGAGGCCGAAAGGCTGACAGACGACCGGGAGAAAAAATGGAAGGGAACCGGGAAGAATGACAACCGGTGGTATGAGCTGGAGGAAGAAATAAATGAGCTTTGCGCAGTGGTTCTGATGATTTCTGTTGCGCTGGCAGAGCCGGAGGAAGGAATAAAATTTTACTTTAAACATGCTCAGAATTCCACCAGGGAGATTACATTGTACTGCGCGTTGCAGCTGATGGACTGGGTGGAGGAAGAAGAGCTGTGGATAAAGGTATATGAGTATGGGCTCAGTAAAAAAATCAGACCGCGGGAGGGCTTAAGAGAATCCTACGAGAGACGACAAAAAGAAAATGCCGGTAAAACGGAGGAGGACATATAACGTGAACGGGATAATAAGTCTGGAAACAACAGAGGAAGATTTTCTGGCGGAGATGCAGAGCGCGCTGGAGCAGTATCCGGAGGAGATGCAGAGCGACGTCCGGAATGCTTTTCGGGCTGCGGGAGTGGGAGAGTTTGACAAATCCACGCCGTTCTGTCTCAAACTGCTGGATTATAAGCCGAGTGTGGAAATCCGTATGCTTCTGGGGACAAACTATTTTATGCAGGCGAAGCTGTGGGAAGCCAGAGATGTGTTTTTTGACCTGACGCAGGATTATCCTGGAGAGGAAAGGTATCTTATCTATCTGGGAATGACAGATCATGGTCTGGGAAGATTTGAGGAAGCGGTAAAAGAGCTTGGGAGCCTGTATCCTTTAAAGGCGTATCGTCCGTTTTTTTATACAAGCTACGGCGACAGCCTTTTGCAGCTTGGACGACTGAAGCAGAGCCGCAGCGCTTTTTATGAAGAGGCGGCGTTCTTTAAACAGACGGGGGTTATCGTGTCGCCGGTCATGCTGGACGGGGCATTTGAGAACCTGCTGTATCTGGATATTACCCTGGGAAACGGAAAATACCCGGAAGACATAAAGCTTTACTATGATTTTCTGGAACGGATAGAGATGACGGAGGAAATGCAGGATTGTCTGGCTGGCAACATTGTTTATTTCTGCGAACTGATGAGGAATAAATGGTACCGTCCGCTGTTTCTGGATTTTATTACACATATTAAAGAAAAAGGATATCTGAATGGGGGAGAGTTTTCCGGCACGCTTGATTCGGCGTTTGCATCATGGGAATCCTTCCAGTACCATGAGGACCATCGCGTGAATTCTCTGATGGAAACATATCTGGCAGCCAGCTATGAGAGACAATATTCACAGCCGGAAGAATTTGCAGAGGACGATATGGTAGAGAAAACAGCCCTGACTTATGAGTGGTATATGTGCCAGTACGCGCCCGGGCATCCGGAGGAGATCGAGTATATAAAAGAAAAGTATCCTTATACCTATGAAGATAACAGGGCTTTTTTTGAAAAGGTGAAAAATAATCCGGAAAAAACGGCGGAGGAGTTTTTAGATAAGCTGCTTTCCTATACGCAGGATACCTCCAGGGAGGAGCTTGCACAATCTATGTATCTGGCTTACGAGAGAGCATGTGGGAACAAAAAGGAGCCGGCGTATGTATATGACGGGATGGACACCTACAGAAGAATTCAGCCTAAGGTAGGAAGAAATGATCCGTGCCCCTGCGGAAGCGGGAAAAAATATAAAAAATGCTGCGGCAGATGAGAAAGGTTCGGGTGAAAACGTATGAAATATCTGGCACACATTAATAAATATGGCGATGAGCAGACGGTAAAGGAGCATCTGGAGAATACGGCAGCCCTTTGCGGGAAATTTGCGGAGAGTTTTGGCGCTTATGACGCCGGGGACTGCTGCGGGCTTCTGCATCTCTGAGAACCGGATAGGAAGTGAATTACTCCAAGTATTTGAAGTATCTCACAAGAGTTGGAGTTTGACTATCCGGGTGGTTATAAAGAGCTTACTGTATAAAAGTGTTAAAGTGGGTTAAAATTTGAGAGAGTGAAGCTCTCTATTTTTAGAATAAGATTTATTACAAAAATTTCAGGTTTGGAAGTGAAATCGGCAGAAGCCCGGTAAATATGCGGGCTCTGCCGATTTTCCTATATAGTGTACCAGAACTTAAAATCCTGATACTATTGACAGTGGTATGGGGGGATACAGACGGGTATTTTGTGCTAATTCTAATTAAAATTATTCTAAAGAAAAAAGATTCCCGGCATTATAATAATAATACAAAGCATCAGTAATTTAGAAAGGAAAACTTAAATAAGAACAGGAGGAAGGAACTCTATGAAAAGGAAAAGAGCAGGCAGAAATCTTTTTTGCGCTGCGCTTGCGGCGCTTGTGCCGTCGCTGACAGCCGGTGCAAAGAATGATGAAAACACATTCACCTTCTGGCTGGCAAACGGGGAAAAGGATGAATTCTACATGGATTATGCAGAAAATCCGATCATCCGGTATCTGATGGCGCAGGAGTGGGGAGAAGGAGAGAACGCGGCGACGCTGACGCTGGAATTTGACGCGGCGTCATCCACGAATCCGGCGGATTCCTTTACCACACTCATTTACGGGGGTGATTTCCAGGACGTTATGGACCTCAACTACTCGCAGAGCTCCGTCACACAGCTTTACGACGAAGGGATTGCGATGGATTTAACGGAGCTCGCAGAGGAATATATGCCGAATTACATGGCGCTGATCCGGTCCGACCCGGCTCTTTACCGGGAAGCAGTATCGATTGTGGATGGTGAGCAGAAAATACTGAAGATTCTGTGCATTAACGATATGGGGCAGGACCAGTATCAGGGACTGATGTACCGCAGGGACTGGCTGGTGCGCTTTGGTGAAATGCCGGAATACGTCTGGGCGGTCAATGCGGATGAGATTCTGCAAATGGAATGGGAAGAACGCCAGGGGGCGGCGCCGGAGATTACCAATTATTATGAGGCGCGGGAAGCCTACGGAACCGATGAAAGTGCCTGGACGGCAGGCGGCTGGCAGAAAAATCCTCTTTACACAGCGGATTCCGAAGATACCTGGGAGGTAGGCGTCGGCGGTACGCGCGGAAACGGAATTACATGCAGCTACGGCGATGATTCCATGAACACCTACACCGACAATCTTGTATTCCCTAGCGGCACACAGGACCCGGTATTCCTTTCCGACTGGGAATGGATGCTGCAGACCTATGAAGAAAAGGTATGGAACAATCCGGATTACACGGATGACAGCGGAGCGATGCTGAGCAGCGATAATACCTACATGATGAGTCTTTACTACTGGGGAACCTCGACAAGAGGAGATTTCTCAAGCGCATTCGGCGGCGGCGCACCGACCATTTACTACGATGCGGACAGCGGAAAGATTGTATCGGGGCTGACCTCAGAGAGCACCAGACTTTATCTGCAGTATATGAACGAATGGTATCAGAAGGGCTGGATCGATCGGGATTTCACGACCAGAACATCGGATATCTTCTATAAGATAGACGCGGCAGGACAGCTTTCGGGAGCGGTTCCGGTGTATCTGGGACATAAGACCTCGCAGCTTGGCAGTGTGCTGGACAACGGCTCGATCGCTCTGACAAAAGGTATCATGGTAGTGGGAGCTCCGCTTCCGATCAACGATGTGATTGGCGAGAATGAATACCGCTTTAAAGAGCCGGATACGATTTACATGATGGGCAGAGTGGCGGGAAGCAGTATGATTACGACGGCGGCGGAGGATAAAAACCTTCCGGCCCTGCTGAGCCTCATCGACTACCTCTATACCGAAGAGGGCGGAGTGCTGGCAAGCTTCGGATTCAGCAAAGAGCAGTATGAGGAAACGCAGGATGCTTTCTATACGGAATACGGACTGACAGAGGGCGCATACGTGAAGGAGGAAAACGCCGAGACCGGAAAAACCTACCGGTGGGCGGATAATAATCCGGAGAGCCAGGACCTCAACGGCGCGGCAAGACTGAACCGCCTCTCACTGGGCTATCACTACATGGGCGCAATGGACCACGGTTACTCAGCGGTAGAACAGCAGGCAATCGACAACTGGAACCGCTATCCGAACACCGGTGACATCCTGACAGATATCGCTGGAAAGATAGAAGCGGACGATACCTATAATACCGCTTACGCCCAGATGACGGAGGCGATGCAGAGCCGTCTGGCTTCCCCGATTAAGGCTCCGGATGAGACGACCTTTGGCTACGCCTGGGAGGACTGGGTAAACGCGATTGGCGATGCGGGCGACATTCTGCAGGAATATGCGCAGGCGGCATACAATCTGTACAGTGCTGCCGCAGAGTAAGAGAATTTCAGGTTACTGTTCAGATCAGGACTTTGCATTCACTGCGACGCGCAGCTAGTCCTGTGGGCAAAGTCCGTAAGAAAGTGATACAGGTGTGAGCAAATCCCATTCGAGCGAATTTTAAATGGATTTGCGAATGTTACTGTGAACGGCGTGAACAGTAACAATTTCAGCAGACAACGTGGTTTTGAAATACTGGTGTATTTTTTGAAGGGAGGAAAAGATATATGAAAAGAAAATGGTTACTGAAAACAGTCCTTGCCGCGGCGCTCAGCGCGGGAATGGCGGCGGAAGAGGCGGCGACTGAGACGACAACCGAAGCAGCAGCCGAAGCGGAGACGGAAGCGGCTGACGCGGCGGAAAGCGGGGAAGAGGATACGGAGCTTCCGACAGAGGGGTATTACGAAGGAAGATACTCCGGTGCATCGGGCGGAACCACATTCGAGCAGGACTGCTTCATAAGCTTCCACGAAAAAGGAGAGATTATCGAAGACAAGCAGACCTTTTACTTCCAGGCGATGTCCGGCAGCGGCGAACAGTGGATTGCCGTAATCGACCCGCTTCTGGGGACCTATGAGGTACTGGACGAGGAGATTACGATGAACACCGCGCCTTCTGCAGAGCAGCGCGGCGAAGAAAACTGGGAAGAGATGACGGCGGATAAGACGATCGTGTTCTATTCGCTGGACGGAGAGACAGAGTATTTCCGCAGCGGTTGGGATACCGAAGAAAACAAGATTCTGGGTATTCCGACGGAAAATGAAATCGGCGCAACCTCATGGTATACAAACTATTGCTTCCTGTATCTGGACGAAGAGCCGCAGGAGCGGGGCGTAGAGCTTTATACCTTCTACTACAGGCTGGAGGATGGCAGAAATGCTTCTATCACCATCTATCATGACGGAACCTACCTGGACAACATGCTGACCGGTACGGGTGAAGTTACGGGTACCTGGGAGCTGGACGGCGACACTTACGTACTGACGGCGGGCGAAGGGGCTACAGGCGGAACCCTGGTAATTGACAAGGACGATGCCACAAAAGCAGTGTTTACGCCGGAGGGCGGCAGTGCGATGGAAATGGGACCGCGCGTGAGAAACGAAGTGTATGTGTTCGCGGATGAGACCGGCGAAAATATCGTGATTCTGTATGACGATATGAGCTGCTCCATCGTACTCAGCGGCGCACGTTGCGAGGGTACCTGGGAGAAGAATGCGGATGGTACGCCAAGGTCCGTTACCATTGCGGATATGAACGAGACTGCGTACATCACCGGCAGCGGCGAGAGCTTTGCGGTAACGCTGGACGGCGTGCTGATGTCCACGGACAACGAGGCATCTGCAAGCGCTCTGGCGAAGGCGGATTCCGCAGGCGAGAGCGAAGAGGGCGTAGAGGATGGCGATACAGGCAGAAAACAGAGCACGGGCGTTGCAGTAGCGGCGAGCGGTTCTACCTCCTATGTATATTATGGAAAGATTGCGGGCTACTTTGAAGCGATCATCGAGCTTCTGCCCGGCGGAACAGCAACCTTCAAGTGCGATATGCACGGACATCAGGAGAATGCGTACTTTACGGGAAACTGGTCCGGAAGAACACTTACGATTCAGGGATTGTCGGCGACAATTTCCGGAAGCGACGGAAACTATTACTTTGTATGGAATGACGCGACCTTCACCGGAAGCAGCGCGCCGCCTGCAGACGGAAGCAGCCCGGATAATGGCAATAAACAGCCGGACAGCGGATCTGACAAGAATCCGGGCAGCAGCAATTCCAATAAGCCGGGCAGCGGCACAAACGGCAATCAGGGCGGCAGCTCCGATAACAATAACAATCAGAACACAGCAGACGGAACATACGTGTTAAACGGCAGCGTACCGGGATACGGCATGGTAAACGGCTCTTATGCTCAGGTAGACCTGCCCTGCGAGCTGACACTGTACAGCGACAAGACATATGTAATGAAGCTTACTGCGAGCGGTATGACCGTTGAAGCGCAGAGAGGTACCTATACCGGTATTGCAAACGGGGCAGTGCTGACGATGACACAGTCCGGCAAGGATCTGTTGAATAACATCATCTTCCCGGCAGGGACGACAATGAAAATGAGTGTCACTTATGCTGCGGACGGAAAGACAGTAAAATCGATTTCCGTAGGAATCCCCAGCTCTCCGGCGCTGTATACACAGCCGGGAACGGTTACATACGAAAATAAGGGCGGCACAACGAAACCGGAAAAACCGGCAAAACCGGAAAAACCGGAAACCCCGCCGACAGAAAAGGAGACAGAGAAACAGCCGGACAGCGAGCCTGAGACAGAATCAGAACCGCAGACGGAGACGGAACCGGTGACAGAAAAGCCGGCAGTGAGCTATGCGGGAACCTACACCGGAAAACACGGCGGCTATTTTGATGCAACACTTGTACTCTCTGAAAACGGAACGGCGCAGTATACGGTAAATCTGCCGGAGAATTACGGCGGAACCAAGAACTATACGGGAAGCTGGAGCGGCAACTCGGTATCGATGATGGACGGTCAGCTTATTCTGACCATTGCAGAAGACAACGGTACGGTTACCGTGACGAATGCGGATATGGGCGTCAGCCTGACAAAAGAAGACAGCGGTTAGACAGATGAATCTGAGAAGCCGTCGGAGTCGGAACCGGTAACAGAACCGGAAACGGAGCCGGAGACAGAATCGGAAACAGAATCAGAGAAACAGACCGAATCGGAAAGCGAAGCGCCGGTAAGCTATGCGGGAACCTACACCGGAACGCATGGTGTCTATTTTGCGGCAACGCTGGTGCTTTCTGAAAATGGAACGGCGCAGTATACGGTAAATCTGCCGGAGAATTACGGCGGAACCAAGAACT
>CABRSG010000085.1 GCA_902473545.1 uncultured Lachnospiraceae bacterium
TGAGCGACGTGAACAGTAACAGTGTTTCTGACGGCGGCACAGGGAGAATGTTATGAGATATTATATTGCGGACTCCCATTTTTTCCACGGAGCGCTGAACACAAAGATGGATCATCGCGGTTTCGCGGATGTGGAAGAAATGAATGCATATATGTTGAAAAAGTGGAATGACAGGGTGCGGAAAAATGACGATGTGATCATTCTCGGCGATCTGTCCTGGGGAACGGCGGAGGAAACGAACGAGCTTTTAGAAAAGCTGAACGGTCGGCTGTTCCTCATCCAGGGAAATCACGACCGTTTCCTGAAAAACAAGAAATACAACGCCGACCGGTTTGTGTGGATCAAGCCCTATGAGGAGCTGCGCGACAGCAAACGGAAGGTGGTGCTCTGCCACTATCCGATCATGTGCTACAACGGGCAATACCGCGTGGATTCCAAAGGGAATCCGCTGGTATATATGCTGCACGGGCATGTGCACGATACGATGGATCAGCGGCTGCTGGAGCAGTTCTCTGACATCACACAAAATACTGTGCGCGAGGTGCAGGACGGCAGCGTCCGTCCGATTCCCTGCAATATCATAAATTGCTTTTGTAAATATTCGGACTACACGCCGCTCACACTCGACGAGTGGATCGCCTGTGACCGGGCGCGGCGTGCAGTGCCGGGCAGACAGTAGCTTTTGAAAGAAGGCGATTCTTATTCATTGCACTTCAGAATATCGTTGTAGAACTCGTCCATCTCTTTGCGTGAATTGAACACGGCTACATACATTTGGTTGCCCATCGCGCCGGAGAGCACGTCGGGGATGCGCTCCATCATTTTCATGTTGTCTTTGTATTTTTCTGCGATGTCGACGTGGCTTAAGGCAAAATCCTTGCCGTCGCGTCTGCCTGCAAATGCGCAGTAGGCGTGCGTGCCGACCGGCATGGTGGAGCGGTCGAAGGCTATCATATCCGCCCAGATTTTGTATACGTCGGTGCTGTGGGCAAAGTCGATCATATCCGGGGTGACGCCGCCGCTCGGACGCATGTTGACTTCGAGAGCCACCAGGTCGCCTTTTTTGCCCAGTCCTTCCTGGTCTTTCAGCAGGCGGAAAAATTCAAAGTGTACAAAGCGGCTCTTTACACCGAAGCTCTTCACGGTAGCGCGCCCTGCCTCGCGGGTGTCGTCCGGGAGACTCTTTAAGATGTAAAAGATGGAATTGTCATTTTTGTTGACAATATCCATGATAGACATCGGTGTGATATTGCCTGTCTCAAACATCGGCTGTCCGTGGGAGTCGATGATCGCGTCGTAGGAGTTCACTTCTCCATCCACAAATTCCTCCATAATATAGGAAGTATCCGGCCACTTCAGGGAAAAGAACTGCCCCATCTGGTCGGCATTTTCAATTTTGAAAGTGTGGGAAGCGCCGACGCCGTTATCCGGCTTTGCAACAACCGGATAATTTACCTGGGACGCAAATTCCAGACAGCCTGTCAGCGTATCCACCATGTGATAACGCGCGGTGGGAATGCCTGCAGCGGCATAGTAGGCTTTCATTTGTGACTTAAACTTTATGTGAGGAATATCGGACGCCTGGAAGCCCGTGGTGATATTAAAGTCCGTGCGCAGACGCGCGTCGCGCTCCAGCCAGTATTCGTTGTTGGATTCCAGCCAGTCGATGCGCCCGTGCTTGTAGATGAGAAATGCAACGGCGCGGTATACCTCGTCGTCATTCTCCAGGTTGCTCACCTTGTAGTATTCGTTCAGGCTGTCCTTCAGATCGGCCGTCAGCTCGTCGTAGGGCTGGTCCCCGATACCGAGCACATTCATGCCGTTTTTCTTCAGCTCGCGGCAGAACATCCAATAGTTTGCCGGGAAGTTTGGTGAAATAAAGATAATGTTTTTCATAATGTGTCCTCCCTCAATTTTTATCTGAGAAATAGATTATTTTATAGCAGATGCGGAACAAAATATTCCACCTGGCGGTACCACCAGTACCAGTCGTGGGAGCAGTCGAAGCCCCAGTAATCTACCCAGGCATCAATGCCCTTGCTCTTTAGAATGCCGTCCAGTTCGCGGGTGGAATCCGGCAGCTCCCACGGTCCCTGCCCCACGCAGAGGATAGCTTTCTTTTGGTTATACAACGCAATGTACGGGTGGTCTGCCGGCATGTTTGCCAGGTAGTGAACCGGTGAATTGTTGTAGACCAGATCATCCATATAGGAACCGAATCCGTATGCGGCGGTGTAAATGCCGCTCAGCGCGAGCAGTCCGTCGAACAGATCGGGGCGGCGAAAATAGAGATTTGCCGCGTGGGTAGCGCCAAGGCTGCAGCCAAAGACAATGACGTCGGGATAGCCCCTCCAGCCGTTGCGCTCATTTACCATATTGCGCATGAATGGAACCATTTCGTCGGTGATATATGTAATCCACTGTTCATAACGGCAGATGCGCCAGCGGGGATCGCCCTGGCTGTTGGACCAGGTCTCCCCGTCGACGGTGTCGATGGAAAAGACCATGACCTTGCCTGCGTCGATAAACGGTGCCCAGACGTCGATCATTTTAAAGTTTTCGAAGTCAAAAAAGCGTCCGTCCTGGCAGGGGATAAAGAGGACAGGGCGTCCGGCGTGACCGTAGACTTTCCACTCCATGTCACGGTTTAATTTGTGACTGTACTGTTTGTAGTATTGGATTTCCATTTATTCCTGTCCTTCCTTGCTGGTTTCAGGATATGTGATGGTGTTCATAAAGAACGGAATCTGCTTTTCCCAGCATGCTTCACAATGAGTTCCGCCCGGAACGATACGGCTTACAAGCAATACGGAACGTTCGAGCAGGCGCGCGGCAACGTTTTTAAAGTGACGCTCCATGCCGGGGCGCATTTTCATCTCATGCTCTCCGTAATCCATGTAGACGATCGTATCCGGCAGAAGCTGCGCTTCGCGGATGAGTTTTTCCAGCTTGCCCGGCGCTACCCAGATAGACGGCGAGAGCGCCGCTGCGCGCGAGAACGTCTGATTATATTCCATGACGGCATAAAGGCTCATCAGCCCGCCCATGGAGCTTCCGGCAATATAGGTGTGGTCGCGGTCCGGCAGCGTGCGGAACCGGCGGTCGATCTCCTGTTTAAAGGTATGTATCATCCATTCCATGGTCTGGTCGCCGTATCCGGTAATCTTTCCAAAGCCCGGTTCGGCAAAATTGTAAGGCGAATATTCCTTCAGACGCCCATGATCCGGGCTGTGGTTGCATTCCACCGCGGCAATGATCATCTGGGTGCCGGTGGATTCCATATATTCCTTCATGCCCCAGCATTTTCCGTAGGTGGCGTCGGAATCAAAAAAGACATTGTGTCCGTCGAACATATATAAGACCGGATAACGCGTGTCCTCATTGCCGTTGTAGTAGGATTCCGGCAGGTAAATATAAGCGTTTCTCTCTTCATTTCCGGTAAGTATCGGAACGGTTACTTTCCATTTTTCTATCATAGTCTGACCTCCCTGTTAAAAAGTGCCTTTCAGCAACGGGGTGCTGCACCCGTTGCCGGCGGGTTAAAGCAGCTTTAGATGCTTCAACCGCACAGGTAGAAATGTATCTTATGAGTAAATATAGCACAAACAGCAAAAAACCGCAACCGCTTCGGGAATTACGCCGGGAGCGGTGAAAATATTTTTAAGAAATATAAATTTCTTCTTGTAAAATGGAAAAGGATTTGTTATAATATGTGATGTAATTTTTGAAAATGCGAATCTGGGAGATAAATGATGAAAAAGGGGAAAAATTTTCTGCCGCTGCTTTTGTCTTTTCTGCTGATTTTCAGTATGTTTCCGCTGTATAGCTTGGCGGAGGATTCCGCAGGGGAGGAATATGCTGAGGAAACGGAAGCAGAAACGGAGCATCTGGCGGCTTACTATGAAGAAATCCAGTCAAACAATATCCCGAACTGGCCGCAGGGAGATGCGGTAAATGCAGAGACAGCTATTTTGATGGACGCCGATACCGGAGCGATTCTCTATGCGAAGAGTATTGAGAAGCAGGAGTATCCGGCGAGTATCACAAAAATCATGACGGCACTTATTGCATTAGAGAAGGGAAATTTAGGTGATGTTGTTAAATTTTCTGAGAATGCGGTTTACAGCATCGAATACGGAAGCTCTCATCTTGGGCTGACTGCCGGTGAGGAGCTGACGCTGGAGCAGTGTCTGTACGGAATCATACTCGCTTCAGCGAACGAGATTTCCAATGCTGTTGCGGAGCATATCGGCGGAGATATCGAAACCTATGTTGGTATGATGAATGAGAGGGCGGCGGAGCTTGGCTGTACCCATACACATTTTGTAAATGTGCACGGACTTCACGACGAGAATCATTATACGTGTGCGAAGGACATGGCGCTGATCATGCAGGCGGCGCTGAAAAACGAGAAATTCCGTGAAATCATAGGAACCGTCGAATACAATTACCCGGAGACAAACCTGGTAGATGAGGTAAGGTACTTTATCAATCATCACAAAATGATTTCCGAGGAAGGAATGCTGTACGACGGCTGTATCGGCGGCAAGAACGGCTATACCGACGACGCCTGGAATACGCTGGTCACAGCGGCGGAGCGCGATGGGATGACGATCATCAGCGTGGTGCTGCGATGCCCCGGACAATATGTCTCATATGACGACACGAAGGTGCTGCTCGATTATGGATTTGCCAATTTCCACGATGAGCAGATTGCCAATACGGGGGGCGCGGGGCTGGAGATTACCGGCATTGAGGACGCTGCTGAGCAGGAGAGAATTAAGAGTGCGGACTTTTCCGAAGCGCCGTTTGAGATGGCAGCGGAGACGAAGGTCACGCTTCCGGCGGGCGTGGAGGCTTCCGCATTGAAAAAGACTATGGATTTTGACACAGGTACACTGTCCTATTCGTATGAAGGACAGGTTCTCGGAAGCGTTCCGTTCACGTACACCGGGCAATGGGAGACAGAAGCGCCTACCGAGGCTTTGACAGAAGCAGTCACCGAGACGGAAGCTGCTAAGGAATCCGGCGGAGTGGCCGGCGCAGTTGGCGGCGTTCTGGGAACGATCGCAGGCGGGGCGCTGATGCTCTACGGAAAAATGGATGCGTTTATTGAAGAAAATACGGTGATCGCTGCGATCATCGGAGCAATTCTTCTGCTGATTTTTGTACCGCTTCTTCTGGTTGCCGTAAACCGCAAGCGGAAATATATGAAAATTATGGAGCTGCGCGAAGAAGATCTGAAGATTCGCCAAATGCTGGAAGAAGAGATTGAGCGCAAATCTGCAGCCCAGGTGGAGGCGGAGCTTCGCGCAGAGCAGCTTCGGCAGGAACTTGCAGAAGAAAAAGAGAAGCGCCGTCAGCAGGAAAAAGAGCTGGAGGAACTGGAAAATAGCACGAATTTTTATTTTGATGAGGAGAGCGACGGCGAAAAACAGGAAGAGACCCTGCAGGAAGCTTCCGGTCAGAAGTCACAGAAGAGTTTTGATGAAGAATCGGAGGATGAGTATATCGAGGTTTCGCTGGAGGATGACGGCGAATCGCTGGATTAGTCAAATCAAGCATAAAAGCTTAAATAATTAAAAAGGGAGGAAAAACAATGAATTGGGTATCACCGATCAAAGACGAGGAGACACTGAAGAAATTTAAAGAGGCATTGCGAGAGGTGGATGACAAATACTACATTTTGTTTGAAATCGGCGTAGGAACCGGAATGCAGCTCCAGGAGATTTTGAAATTTAAAAATAAAGATATCCGCGGCAAGGATAAGATTGAGGCGTCCATCGGAACGAAGAATATCAAACGTACCTTCACCATTCCGAAGGATCTAAAGGAAATCATCAATAATTATACGGAAGGAAAGGATGCGGACGCATATTTGATCCAGGGGCACGCAAGCTCCTCTGCACCGCTTTCCAGAGAACAGGCGTACCGCGTATTTAAGAGTGTCGGCAAGGAAATGGGACTGAATTCCATCGGCGCGCAGACTATGCGCAAGACCTTCGCATGGAGATATTACAAGAGCACAAACGATATTTACTATCTGCAGAACCTGCTCAACCATGCGTCGCCGTCCATCACCTACCGCTACATCGGTGAGAAGCCGAATGTAGAGGTCGTTCTCAAAAAGATGACGCCGGAGGAAAATGAGAGAAGCCGTTACATGCTTTACAAAGACGGAAACGGAAAGAAGCGTATGAAAGCGATCGTGGATCTGTTCAAGGGGCTGGAGGCAGAGCTGGACAATCCGACAAACAACGATGCTTTCTACGGAAAGCTTGACTGCCTGCTCACAGAAGTAGAACAGCTTGTTGATAATTTCAAGAGCACAAAATAAAAAGGGAGTAAAAACAGCCTCACGGTTTGCGTGTCTGAGAGGACGCGTAAGCGCGGGGCTGTTTTTGTAAGCTGCCATGCATACGACAAAAACGTCCGGTGGACGTTTTTTAGTAAAAGGTTTGCCGGGGATTTATAAGTCACTCTTTTTTTCCGTGCGCTCTTCATAGCGCGCGATAATTTCCTGAGCGCGTTCTTCGCTGATGAGCTTGAGTGTTTTTACGCAGAAATAACTTTTGTCGTCCTCTGTTTTTTTTATGCGGATTTTTCCCTTTAACCAGCCGTGCTCCTCACAGTAGGAGAGGCAGCGGTAGTTTTTGCTCCCGCCGGTAAACCAGGGAATTTTTTTTACCGCTTTTTTGCCGCAGACATAGCAGGTGGTGGAGCGAACGACACGATCTTTCATGGCGGCAGTTCGCGACGGAAATTTTTTAGAGACATACTTTGAGTAATTTTCGAATGTCTCATAAATTTCTTCATTACGCCGCTGTGGAATCCGGAAATAGTCGATCGAATAATAGGAGAGCAGCGTATCCTCCGGCAGAAAGCGCATTACGGCTGCGGTGTAGTAGGCGTCGGAGAGCGCTTCGTGAAAGGGAACATTTTTCTTAATATGCAGCATATCCACGGCGTGCTCCAGCGTGCGGCGGCTTTTTCCGTCCTCAAAGGTGAGACTGAAAATTTTCTGGATGTCATAAAATTTCAGCGGAAAGGGAAGGAAGCCTGACAGCTTATGGTAGCGGATGTTTCTCTGAAGCTCCAGAAGATCCAGTGAACCCCAGGTACAGTAGTGTGCGTCCGGTCCGCACCATTTCCGGAATCTTTCAAGAACCGCCGGAAAGAAATCAGCACTTTCAAGCGCCTTCGGATTGATATGCACGATTTCCTGCGTTTTACTGTGCAGACGCAAATAGACCGTCGGTCTGATATACTCATGAAAACGGTCTGTCTCAATTTTTTCACTATTCAGCTTTATGGCGCCGATCTCCAATATCTCAAAAGGAAGATCGCGCAGCTCATGTTCCTTGCCGTCCGGGCACTGGTTCCATTCCAAATCAAATACGATGTAATTCATGAGCCTATTATACATACGTCGCGAGGGGATGTCAAATGGTGATATTGTCCTGTTCCCCACTGTTTTCGTGCATTGTGTATAAAATTTAAAAATACTTTCGTCAAACTGCCTGCCGCAAAAAACTTGTCTGTTGCACATGAGCAGATGTGACAAGCCATTCAAGAAAATTTTGTTTATTAGTGGTATAGCGCTTTTCGGGAAAATAAGCTATACTCTTTTCATAGGCAAACAAAGGGTTTGCGTGACAACTTGATAAAAATTCTAGGAGGAAAGTAAAAAATGGCAAGTTTATCTTTGGAGCACATTTACAAAAGATACCCGAACGGATTTGAAGCAGTTAAAGATTTCAATCTTCAGATTGAAGACAAAGAGTTCATCATCTTCGTAGGTCCGTCCGGATGTGGTAAATCTACCACTCTTCGTATGATCGCTGGTCTGGAAGAAATCTCAGAGGGTACTCTGAAAATCGGCGACAGAATTGTAAACGATGTAGAGCCGAAGGACAGAGACATCGCAATGGTATTCCAGAACTACGCTCTGTATCCGCATATGACTGTTTATGATAACATGGCATTTGGTCTGAAACTGAGAAAGGTTCCGAAGGATCAGATCGACAAGATGGTTAGAGAAGCTGCAAAGATCCTCGACCTTGACAAACTGTTAGACCGTAAGCCGAAGGCTCTTTCCGGTGGTCAGAGACAGCGTGTTGCTATGGGACGTGCTATCGTTCGTGATCCGAAGGTATTCCTTATGGACGAGCCGCTGTCAAACCTGGACGCAAAACTTCGTGTTCAGATGCGTATTGAGATTTCCAAGCTGCACCAGAGACTGGGCGCAACCATCATCTACGTAACACATGACCAGACCGAGGCTATGACGCTTGGTACCAGAATCGTTGTTATGAAAGACGGTATCGTTCAGCAGGTAGATTCTCCGCAGAACCTTTACAATCATCCGGGCAACCTGTTCGTAGCTGGATTCATCGGATCCCCGCAGATGAACTTCATGGATGCTGTTGTAAACGTAAAGGGCAACGATGTAGACCTGAAGGTTGGCAGCTTTGATATCAAGCTTCCGGCTGCAAAGGCAAAAGCTCTCATCGACGGCGGATATGCTGGAAAGACTGTTGTTATGGGTATTCGTCCGGAAGATGTACATGACGATCCGGCATTTGTTGCAGCTCATCCGGATACCAAGATTGAAGCTACCATCAGAGTATACGAGCTGCTTGGTGCAGAAGTATTCCTGTATTTCGATCTGGAGAACTTCCCGATGACGGCACGTGTAAACCCGACGACTACAGCAAGAACAGGCAGCAATGTTACATTTGCTCTGGATGCAGACAAGATCCACGTATTCGACAAAGAGACAGAACTTACCATCACAAACTAGTATTTATAGATATTTCGGGAGATGCTTATGCAGCATCTCCCTTTTTTCAGCAGCTAACTCAACTCTTGTAGCACTTTCTTATTCATGGTATACTTATGATGTCAGGATTGCTGGGGCTTTGACCTCGACATCGTTACTGTTCACTCCGTTCGCAGTAACCTTCGCAAATC
>CABRSG010000086.1 GCA_902473545.1 uncultured Lachnospiraceae bacterium
GGACAAGCCATGCCCTCCAGCAAGTATCCATTATATTTGCCCTTCGTCGCCATCGTGAGCAGCTTGCGGCATTCCTTCAGTCCCTCCGCGTTGGCAATCTTGATCTCCTTATCCGGATACTTTTCTTTGATCACATTGACAACCGACTGCGCCACGCCGCCGGATACCGCAAAGTTACGTCCGTCTGTGGAAGCGTCATTTACGCCGTCCGGATCCTCCGGAAGGTTTTCAATGTCGATGTGCTTCGCGTCGAAAATACCCGCCATCTCCTCAAAGGTCAGTACGAAATCCACGTCGCTGCGGATATCGCTGCGCATTGCCTCCAGCTTCTTCGCTGCGCACGGTCCGATAAATACGACCTTCGCGCGCTCGTTCTGATTCTTGATCAGACGCGCCGTCAATGTCATCGGAGTGAGCGCCATGGATACGCAGTTTGCGTGCTTCGGGAACAGCTTCTTCGCCATCGTGGACCATGCCGGACAGCAGGAGGTCGCCATAAACGGAAGCTTCTCCGGAACCTCATTCACAAAGTCCTCCGCCTCCTGCACCGCGCAGATATCCGCGCCGATCGCCACCTCAAAGACGTCGGCAAAGCCCAGCTCCTTCATCGCCGCACGCAGCTTGCCCGGCGTCACCTTCGGTCCGAACTGTCCGACAAACGCAGGCGCCACCGCCGCGTAAACGCGCTCTCCGGTCTGGATCGCACGGATTACCTGGAAGATCTGCGACTTGTCCGCGATCGCTCCGAACGGGCAGTTTACCAGACACATGCCGCAGGATACGCACTTTTCGTAATCAATATCCGCCTTGCCGTTCGCATCGGTGTGGATCGCGTCCATACCGCACGCCGCCGCGCAAGGGCGCTCCTGTACGATGATCGCGTGGTAGGAGCAGACCTCCGCACACTTTCCGCACTTGATACACTTGTCCTGATCGATCACCGAGCGACCGTTTGTGCGCTCCAGAGTCACAGCCCCCTTCGGGCAGACCTCCACGCACGGATGCGCAAGGCAGCCGCGGCAGCCGTCCGTCCCAAACACCCTCTTCTCGTGGCAGGCATTGCAGGCAAATTTGATAATGTTAATCAAAGGCGGCGTATAATATGTCTCTGCCTTGTCCGCTGCCGCAATATTATCTGAAAGCGGCGCATGCTCCGCCGCGCTGCGGTACGGAAGTCCCATTGCGAGACGCAGACGCTCGCCAACGATCGCGCGCTCCAGGAAAACGTCATTTCGAAAATTCCCGACTTCCCCCGGAATGATCTCATACGGCAGCTCCTCGATCCTCTTCTCCACCGACCACTCGGTATGGTACGCCATACGCGCTACCTCACGGAAAATCCGGTGACGGATCTCCCTGATTCGTGTTTCAACACCTCTCATAAAATGTCCTCCCTTTATTCTTTACCGCGTCCTTCCTGTAAACACCGCTACAGAACGCGGACGCATAATAAACTCACGTTCGATTCTGACTTCTTCCTCTTTCCGATAGAAATAACGCCCTCTCTCATCGCCGGCCGTATTGACCGTCAGGTACCAGAAGCCGCGGTTCCTTCCGATCTCCGGAAGCGTAATCGTTACATCCTCCCAGTACGTATTTATCGCCACATAGACAAGGTCATCCCTGCCCTTTTTGCGGTCGTATCCTGCAAAACAGACACCAAATGCCCTGTCATTGTCAAGAACCGTCTCCTTATTCGCATCCGTCTCATGCGTGTGCATTGCCGCCATCCCACAGACGGCATCCGGGAGCTTCCTGCTGATTACCGCATGTTCCCGGCGATAATGTATCATAAAAGAGAAAAATTCAAAAAGGCTCCTGTTCTTCTCCAGCAGTCTCCAGTCCAGCCAGGAAATTTCATTGTCCTGGCAGTAGGCGTTGTTGTTTCCATACTGCGTATTGCCAAATTCGTCGCCCGCCAGAAACATCGGCGTACCGCGGCTGCACATCAGCACCGCACAGGCGTTGCGGATCATCCGGAATCGCAGATCCAGCACCGCCGGATCGTTCGTCTCGCCCTCCACGCCGCAGTTCCAGCTCCGGTTGTCATTGCTGCCGTCCGTATTTCCCCAGCCGTTGCCCTCATTGTGCTTCTCATTATAAGAATACAGATCATACAGCGTAAACCCGTCGTGACAGGTAAGAAAATTGACGCAGGAATTGTAGCCCGCATATTGCTCATTATGCTCCTGGTAAAAACCGCCGTACAGGTCGCCGGAGCCGCAGATGCTCCACGCCGCCGTCGTACATTCCCAGCAGTCCCCCTTTAAGAATCCCCGTATGGAATCCCGGTATCTGCCATTCCACTCCGCCCACCGGCGTCCCGCCGGAAAGCTTCCCACCTGGTACATGCCGCCCGCATCCCACGCTTCCGCGATCAGCTTTACATTACTGAGCACCGGATCGTTGGCAAGCAGCTCCAGAAGCGGCGGATTGTTCATCGGAGAGCCGTCCTCTTTTCTTCCCAGAATACTTGCAAGGTCGAAGCGGAACCCGTCCACGCGGTAGCTCACCGTCCAGTAACGGAGACATTCCAGGATCATCTGGCGCACGATCGGATGGTTGCAGTTTAAGGTATTGCCGCATCCACTGAAATTATAATAATTTCCGTCCGGCGTCAGCATATAATACACCTTATTGTCAAAGCCCTTAAAGGAAAAGGATGGCCCCTGCTCATTTCCCTCCGCAGTATGGTTGAACACCACATCCAGAATAACCTCTATGCCGTTGTTGTGCAGATCCCGGATCAGCTCCTTCAGCTCGGTTCCCTCACGGTTATACTCGGTGGTCGACGCATAGCTGCTGTTCGGCGAAAAAAAGCTGACCGTATTGTAGCCCCAATAATCCAGCAGACGTTTGCCGTCCACCTCTCTTGCCGTCATCGTCTCGTCAAACTCAAAGATCGGCATCAGCTCCACCGCATTGATCCCAAGCTGCTTCAGATACGGGATCTTCTCGCGCAGTCCTGCAAAAGTACCCTTATGCTCGACGCCTGAGGATTCATGCTTCGTAAAGCCGCGCACGTGCAGCTCATAAATGATCAGATCGCTCAGCTCTCTGTTCGACTGGCGCATCTCTCCCCAGTCGAAAACATCCTTCACGACGCGTGCATGATAGTGCTGCTCACTCTGGCAGCCCCAGACACCCTGCCCGGTGACAGCGCGCGCATAGGGGTCAAGCAGGATCTTGCTCTTATCGAACAAAAGCCCCTTCTCCGGCTCATACGGACCGTCAATGCGATATGCATACTCAAATTTCTCGATATCCAGACCGAACACGATCATCGAGTAGACGTCGCCGATCTTATACTCCTCCGGAAACGGCAGCACCGCATAAGGTTCATCCTCTCCCTTATGAAAAAGAAGAAGCTCCGCGGACGTGCCGTAATGTGTGTGGATTGTAAAATTTACCCCCACCGGGAGCGCTGTCGCTCCATTGCTATCAAAGGAGCCCGGGCGCACCGGAAAACCGGCGATTTCCCCCATCGGTCTCACCGATATCGGATATTCCGGCGTGTAGGTGTGATCATATATTTTCATCTTTTGCCTCCAACATCAAGCCATGATAATATCATACCGTGCGGAGCATCATTTGTCAAATGGGACATCTTACATTTTGCTTATATATAGTACCGCGCCTGCGCGTTCCACAGCTCCGCATATTTGCCGCCCGCCTGTGCAAGCAGCGCCTCGTGCGTGCCGTACTGGACGATGCTTCCTTCATGGAACACGAGGATTTTGTCGCAGAACCGGCAGGACGCCAGACGGTGGCTGATGTAGATTGCCGTTTTGCCGCTGGAAATCTCGCTGAATTTTCTGTACACCTCATACTCCGAAACCGGATCGAGCGCAGCCGTCGGTTCATCGAGCACCATAAACGGCGCGTCCTTATAAAGCGCCCTGGCG
Organism: uncultured Lachnospiraceae bacterium; assembly: GCA_902473545.1. Classification (GTDB taxonomy): domain Bacteria; phylum Bacillota; class Clostridia; order Lachnospirales; family Lachnospiraceae; genus Marvinbryantia. The sequence continues at coordinate 3,906 of CABRSG010000086.1, forward strand.
ATCGCGATTTTCTGCGCCTCGCCGCCGGAAATTTCAACGCCCTCGGGATCAAAATCCTGGTATAAATTCGTATCAAGTCCCTTCAGCATTTTAGAGAGCCGTCCCTCGAAGCCCGCCTCACGGAGACAGTCCGCCGCCTTCTCGCCGGTGTACTCTGCGGCTGCGGCAACATTCTGCCCAAGGGAAAAAGCGAACAGACGGAAATCCTGGAATACCACCGAAAAAATGGACAGATACTCATCGTAATTGTACTTTCGGATATCGACGCCATTCAGCAGGATCACGCCCTCCGTCGGGTCGTAGAGTCTGCACAAAAGCTTGATAAAGGTCGTCTTTCCGCTGCCGTTCATGCCGACCACCGCTAATCTTTCCCCTATTTTAAGCTTGATGTTCACATGCCGCAGGGCGTAGCTTTCCGTGTTCGGATAGCGGAAGGATACGTCGCGAAACTCGATGTTATATTCATTATCGTCCCGTTTTTCCACAGACAAAGAGCCCTGGTACATGGGATTCGGGATATCAAAATATGAGAAATAGCGTTTGAGATAGCGGTTATTTATCAGTGCGCCCTGCCATGCTTTTACAAGCCCGGAAGCCGCCGTCAGGAGCAGCATTACGCAGGACACATACTGCGCGATAGAGCCGACCGAAACCCCGCCGCCAAGCGCCGCCCGGATGAGCAGCAGATAAACGCCAAACCGCAGCGTATAATTTAACAGCACAGAGACGAGGCCATATCCCGCGCAGCGAAAGAGCATCGTCCGCTCCTGGCTGCAGATATCCTTATACTTTCTGTCCGCAAGATCAGAAAGCGGCTTCTCCATCGCATACAGGCGGATGTCCTTTCCGCTTGTATAGTGATCCAGATACTGCACATATTTTTCAATCCAGATATTTGCATCTGTAATGCCCTCAAAATATCCCATGCGCGCCTCTGCTGTTTTCCGGTTCATCCAAATGTCAAACGCCGCCGTCAGAAGCACGCCGCCTGCAAAGGCAAGCTTCGCCCACAGCGATATTGCCTCCAGCCCAAAAAACGAAGCCGTCAGCGAGACAGACGCAATGATCTGCGCCGCGTGGCGTATCGTTTCTTTCAGGCAGCCTGCCAGCATATCCAGATTATAACCCGTCTGGGTCTCGCTTTTTATGCGCTCTTTCAGAAGCGCGATCTCCCGGTCCTCCATGCCGGAATAGGCAAGCTCCATCGCTTTCTGCGCAGGCAGCCATTCTCTGCCGCACGCAAACTCCTTTTCTCCGATCTCCTTCTGCGCATTCAGCCACGCTTCTATAAGACGCAGAACCGCCGCAAGAGAAACCGTCAGCACGGCATAATACGCAAGCGTCCGAAAGTCTGCGCCCGCTGTCAGAGCGTCGATCAGCCGCGCCGAGAAATAAATCGGCACATAGGGCAGCACCGCCGACACAATGCTTCCTGCTGTCAGACTGATCAGATACCAGCGGCTCAGTGAATATAAAAGCTTTACCGCCCGGCAGATCATGTTCAGATGTTCTTTTAACGTCATTTCTGCACACCTCCCCTGTAGTCCTCGCGATACCAGCAGCTCTGGATCTCATAGAGCTTCGCATATTCGCCGCCCTGCGCAAGCAGTGCCTTATGGGTTCCCTCCTCCGCAATTTTCCCGTTCTGCAAAAACAGGATCCGGTCGCAGAAGCTGGTGGACGCCAGACGGTGCGAGATAAACAGGGAGGTTTTCCCCTCGGTCATATCGCGGTACTGGAGATAAATTTCATTTTCCGCGATCGGGTCGAGCGCCGCCGTCGGCTCATCGAGCACCAGCACCGGAGCGTCCTTATAAAGTGCGCGCGCCATCATCAGCTTCTGCGCCTCGCCGCCGGAAAGCTCGGTCCCCTCCTTATTGATCTGCTTGTCAAGACACGTATCTATGCCGTACGGCAGCACATCCAGCTTTCTGCCAAGCCCTGCTTTTCGCATACACGCCTCCGCACGGGATTTATCCGCACGCTCCCCAAAGTCGCACGCCACCGTCTCCGCCAGCGAGAAAAACGCGGTCTGTACATCCTGGAACACCGGCGAGAACAGCCGGTAATAATCGTCGCGCAGAAAATCGCCCGCCGGGACGCCGTCGATCCGGATCTCGCCGGCGGTGGGCTGATACAGCCCGCACAGCAGCTTTACGAGCGTCGTCTTTCCGGCTCCGTTTGCGCCTACCAGCGCCACGCGCTCGCCCGGGCGGAAGGTAAAGCTGATATCGTCCAGCGTGTTTTTTTCTGCTCCGTCATAGCAAAAAGACACATGGTCGAAGGTAATTTCCGGCGCCTTTCCCAGAAAATCCTCCGCGTGCGCCGCTCCGTTTCCGTCGCAGTCCGGCAGGTCAAGATATTCACGAAAGTCACAGACAGCCAGGCTTGCCGCCTGCATTTCGTTCCACGCAGTCATGATGTTGCCCACGTAGGCGGCAAAGCTGGATATCGCCGCAAAATACAGCACAAACTGGTCGACAGTGATCTCGCCGCCAAGCATCATATGAAGAAGCACCGCGTATGCCGCGCCGTCGCGCAGAAGGATAACGCCCAGATCGGCAATTCTTATAAGGAATTGCCGTCCGCTCAGGCGTTTTTGCCAGTCAGCATTCTTATCACTCAGTTCCCGGTAGATCTGCTTCAGCCAGCCCGCCATGCCGTACACGCGGATGTCCTTGGCGGCGGCAAAATCGCCGGATTTTTCGGCGGTGTAATTCAGCCTGCGGCTAAGGTCAGACCGTGCGGCACGCGTGCGGTATTCGTACTGGTTATATGCGCGGACGCAGAGCCAGTTGATCGCCGGAGCAGCCGTCAAAAGAAGCACCAGCCAGGGACTGACAAAAGATATCACCGTACCGAACAGGAGATAACAGAGCGCATTCTGCAAAAGCACCATGCTCTGTCCGGGCATCTCCAGAAGCTTTACCCTGCCCTCATATGACCAGAGAGCAGCCAGCGCCCGATCGTGAAGATCGCGCGTCGCTTTCTTTTCATACTCCTGATAGAAGCAGCGCATAGATTTCCTTTGAAGGGCTACATACTGCTTAAAACGATACCGGCTAAGATACGCCGAGCGCACGTTCTGGCAAAACTCCCGCAGAGCTGTCGCGGCAAAGACTGCACCAAACAGAATGCCGACCGCGGCTGCAGCATGCCAAAAGCTTTGCTTCTCTACAACCTCCGACACTACCAGCGCCGGCAGCCTGATTTCCGTCCACGCAAGGAAAACGGAAAGCGGAATCCCCGACGCCATCAGCCAGAAGGACTGCGGCGCGTCCTGCAGCATATTTTGACAGCTCCAGAGCGCATTGCTTGCCGCTGAACGATAAGGCTTTTTCTTATTCGCCAAATTTTTCAAAGCACATTTCCCCTTTCTTTGTTTCTGCTCCCATGATACCACGGTTTTCCGCCCAAAAAAGAATTCGTGCACCAACCGCATCTGTCGGTACACGAATCGCAGTCAAAGAGCGAAATCCAGCGGCATCCTGTCGTCACGGACGCACCGCCGGAACCAGAAACTCCGAGGTGAACGCCCCTTCCTCGCTGTTGTATTTCACCCAGCCGTCATGTTCTTTCAGAATCGTTTCAGCGCGCTGCAGCCCAAAGCCGTGAAAGCCCCTCTTGCCTGTCTTAAAAAGCGTGCCGACCTTCGTTTTCTTCGTGCCTGCAGAGTTGAGCAGATAAAAATACATCATACAGCCCTTCATGCTGATAGAAAGGCGGATGAATTTCTCCCCCTGCGCGTCCCGGCAGGCTTCGATCGCATTGCCAAGCAGATTTCCGATGACAATGCTCAGCTCCAGATCAGAGAGCAGCAGTTCTCCCGGCAGATTTGCCTGCACCGTCACTGCGATGCCCTCCGCCTTCGCCTGTGCAAGCTTCGCGGAAAGGATCGCGTCCACTGTCACATTTCCTGTTTTTAACAGCGTATCCACGCTCTGCAGATTCTGGTCAAGCTGCTCGATATAGGCAATCGCGCGATCCACCTCGCCCGCCTCAAGCTGTCCCTTGAGCGCCTGCAGATGATGATGAAAATCATGCTTGTAGCCGCGCATTTCTTTATGGATGTTGCGGACCTCGTCGAGATGACGCTTCGCCTGCTCCTCCTGCATTTCTACAAGCTTCAGATAAGTTCGTTTCAACATGGCATCCCCTCAGTTTCTCAAAGTCAAATACCCCGCAACAAGCTACGGAGCATGACCTGTCTTGTTCTTTCCACCCAAAGGAGGCGGGGTATTTGATCCTCTCGGCAGGTCTGCGTTTCACTTCGGTCGGTGCTAAACGTGTGCCACCGGCACACAGCACCGCCAAATGGATGTGCGAGCACATCCGCTTGGCTCGTTGTTCGCGGAAATAAACGCGCGGTTAATATTATCGTACTTTCCGCGCGCAACCGGAACCTCCGCCCCGGTATCCAGCGTAACCGAGGTGCGTGTGATACGGATGATCGTTTTCAGATTGACAAGATAGGAGCGGTGCGTGCGGAAAAAGTCCCCGCCAAGTTTCTGTTCAAAGGAAGAAATGTTTTCCTTTATGCGATATTCCTTTTTTCTCGTGTGGATTACAATATAGTGCTGAAAAGCTTGACAGAACCGCAAAAAGCTTCTCCTTTGCTACAGGTTTCATGAGATAGTGAAGCGCGTCCACCTCATAGCCCTCGCCGACAAATTCAAAATGCGAGGTGATAAACACGATCTCCGCCCGGCTGCCCTCCGCGCGCAGGCGTCTGGCAAGGTCGATGCCGCTCATGCCCTTCATCTCCACATCGAGAAGCAGAATGTCATAGACGCTATCGTCCCCGCAGGCAAACCGGAATGCTTCCGCGCTCGGAAAAAGCTCTGTCCTGCAGCTATTCTGATTTTTCTCCTCCCACTCGGAAACAATGCTTTTCAGCGCCTCTGCCTGCTCCGGCTCATCGTCGCAGATTGCGATCCTAAATATCATATGCCCGCCTCCTTCCGCCT
>CABRSG010000087.1 GCA_902473545.1 uncultured Lachnospiraceae bacterium
GCAAAGCTGGAGTACTGCATATGCTCCATTGCCCAATAATCGCTGTGGATATTGTTTCCCTCTACCTGGTGCGCCGCCGTCGCCGCACCTGTCAAAAACCCTTTCTGAAATTTGCTCATGTCTGTCTCCTCCTTCTAAATATACTTCTTTAAAAATTCCGCGCTCACCTGCATGGATCGGATCGGCGACTTTTCTATCCAGTTTTTATGGCTTTCCAGGATCACCGCATCCACAGAAACCGCCAGAGCCTGCTGCATCAGCTCGTCCAGGTTCATGTTTCCCGTACCAAGCTCCATGCTGTCCGATTTTAAGATCGGCGTCATGGACGGTCCGCCCACCCTTGTTCCGCGGTCGTTGATGTGGTAAAGCTTTATGCGCTCCCCGAGCCGCTTCATCAGCGCGATCGCCGAGGCGCCTGCCTCCGTCGGCCAGTAGGAATCCAGCTCAAAATTCACAAACGCGGGATCTGTTTCCCTGATCAGCAGATCATACGCCGTCCTGTTTTTTTCCACTTTGCGAAATTCGCAGTTGTGATTGTGGTACAGCAGGCTGACGCCGGATTTTGCAAGTGTCTCCCCGCAGGTATTCAGATCCTGCACCAGATTTGCCACGGCATTTTTATCGGAATAATCGAAGCGGTACATACCGGTAATCACCACCTTATCGGTGCCGAAATCCTTCGCCTCCCGGATAACGGCATCCGCATTCCGTTTGATGCTGCCAAGATCCTCATGCACGCTGACCACGGAAAGCCCTGCTTCCGTAACCATTCCCTTCCAGTCATAATTTCCGCCTTTTCCCACCGGCATTCCCGCCGCCTTCGTCATCAGGCGCACCAGCATCGACGTCGGACGGATCATAAAACCGTTCAATTCTATGCCGTCATAGCCTGCCTCTTTAATTTCCTTTAAGGTCTGCAGCGTCTGCTTTTCATTTTTACACAGGCTGCCGATCATAATCTGCTGTACTGCTTTTACTGTCATCTGGATTCCTCCCTCTTCTATTTAATAGCCTCTCGGAATCTCCTTTACATGCGGATTTCCGGCTATATTTTTCATCCTGCAGACTGCCAGAGAAATGATCACGGATAATATGTCCGCCGCCGTATGCGCCGCAGCGATTCCCGTAAATCCCATCAGCGTATTCATCAGATAGAGACACGGGATCAAAATGATTCCCTGCCGTGTCAGCAAAACGACGGTCGCTGCCGCCGCGTTTCCGGACGCCTGCAAAAAATTAGTTCCAATGTAATACCAGCCGATCACCGGACTTGCAATCAGCAAAAAGATTACCAGCCTTTCTCCCATTGCCGCTGCCTGCGCATTTTTCAAAAACATTCCGATGATCGCTCCTCTGCCAAAGAAGCATCCGAGCATTGCCGCGCTTCCTATCAGCAAGGTCAGTATTGCAAGTTTTTTCAGTATTTCCTGCAGTCTTTCTTTATTTCCGGCCCCGTAGTTATAAGCCATCATCGGCTGTACGCCCATGCAGATCCCCATCTGCAGCATGGAAATGACCATGGTCGTTTTTCCTGCCGCCGCCATCGCCGCGATCGCATCCGTGCCGTAGGCCGACAGAAGCTGATTCGAAAACGCGGAGGCTGCTCCTGCCAAAAGACTGCTGATCCCATTCGGCATTCCGACCGCCAGAATGTGAAAGAATTCCTTTAATCTGTAATTTCCAAAAAACGGTCTGATGCTTAAATACTCAGCCTTTTTCAAAATATACCAGAGATAAAAGGAGCTGCTGACCACATTTCCGATCAGCGTTGCGATCGCGGCTCCTGCAATGCCCATATCCAGCACCAGTATAAAAATCGGATCCAGCACAATGTTGACCGCAGTCCCTGCCAGATTTCCGATCAGCCCCTCCCGAACGGCGCCATCCGCGCGGATAAGCGAGGAAAGCACAACCGAAAGAAGCATTGCCACCGCCCCTGCCGCCAGGATCCGCATGTAGCTCCCTGCAAAAGGCAGGATCTCCTCATTTGCTCCCAGCGCTTTTAAAATACTGTCGGCGCCTGTCAGAACAACCACCGTGCAGAGAAGTCCGAGAAAAACCGCTGTATAAAAACACATGCTGGAATAAATCTTTGCCTCCCGCAGCTTTCCCTGCCCCGCAGTCTGAGCGATCACGGAGCAGCCGCCCATTCCTATCATGGTCGATACCGCCGTAATCAGCGAAAATACCGGTCCCGCCACCGACACTGCCGCCACCTGCGCCGTGTCCCCAAGCTGTCCGACAAAAAACATATCCGCCATGTTATAGCAGACCATCACCAGAATCGAAATGCAGGACGGCACCGCCATTGCAAAAATCGCATTCCATACAGGCTTATCCTGGAACAACTCCTGACTTCTCGACCGTTGTCTCTCATCCATAGTATCACCTTTCCCCTTTTTTACTCAACATCTGTTGCTTATTTTCTTATTTTCGATTATAATCAATTTATCAAAAATAACAATCATCAATCCATCGACGTTTTGTAAGATAGGCAACACCATCCCGAAAACTGTTGCGGAAAGGACATTTTTATGAAAACTGACGCCAGGGTGCGCTACACAAAAATGGTTATCAAGCAATGCTTTTTCAGGCTGATCCGGCAAAAAAGCATTTCAAAGATCACGGTGAAAGAAATCTGTGAGTTTGCACAGATCAATCGCTCCACATTCTATAAGTATTACGCCGATCCCTATGACCTCCTGGAAAAGCTGGAGGAGGAAGCCATTCTTGGCATCACACAGATGATTGACGAGTATCCGCAGAAAGGTCTGCGCCCGGTGCTGGTAACCATCCTGCGCGCCATCTGCAGCAACAGGGATTTCCAGGATCTGGCTTTTTTACAGACACAGGAAGACTTTACCCGCCGTCTTGCCCTCGCCTGCTTTCACAAAATACAGATATACAATCCTGCTTTTTCTTCAAACGGCGGTATGCTTTTCGGCTGTCTCTGCGGATCCGTCAGTGGACTTCTCACCTACTGGCTGCACAGCGGCTTAAAGGAAACGCCGGAGGAAATCGCAGATCGGATCATCCGGCTGACCGAAGCTGTACAGGAAAGTTTCACAAAGGAAGAAAAGCCATGACCACTGAAGAAAAATTATCGTTCTTTTATGAGCTTATTAACTGTAATTATGCGCTTTTCCGCTGGGAATACGACCAGAATTTCCAGATGCTTTTTACAGACTGGACCAATCTCCTGTTTTCCAGCGGTTTTCTCGTATATACAGGGCTAGAGAAGGTTATCCGCAGACATCTGGAGACGGGCAGCCGCCTGCCGGTCATTCTGGAGATCGAGGGCAATCTTCTGTGGATCTGCGGCTTCGAACAGAAAAACGACGAACTTCATACGCATCTGATCGGTCCGATCTTCAGCGGACGCGATTCCCTGCTGATCATCCGCAGGCGCATGGATTCCTACGACCTCTCCGTGAAGACCAGAGCCGCTATCCTGAAAAACTTTGACAGCATCCCGTCGATTCCTTCCAATATCATCAATCAGTACGCGGTTATGCTGCACTACTGCCTCACCGGCGAAAAGTTATCCGCTGATAAAATTATTTATCACAGCAACACGGCAAAACCGGAGAACAATACCTGGCAGTCCGATGGACGCAGCCACGCCGGCATCTGGTATCAGGAACAGCGACTGCTGAAAATGATTTCCGAGGGCAATCCCATGTACAGGGAAGCGCTCACGCAGTCTCACGCTTTGAGCTATGGAATAAAGGCGGAAGTTGGCAACGCCCTGCGCTCCCACAAAAATAACGCGCTCGTGCTGCTGACTCTCTGCTCGCGCGCCTGCATCGCGGGCGGTCTGTCTCCTTCCATCTCCTACGATCTCAACGACTTCTACGCCGGAAGGATCGAGGATAGCGATTCCATGTCCGCCATCAGCGCGCTCTGCTCGGAGATGCTGGAGGATTACGTGGCACGCGTACGGGAAACAAAGAAGCAAAGCCACATTTCCTCTCCCATTCTGAACTCCTGCTACTATATCAAAACGCATATTGCGTCGCCGCTCTCCATGGAAGAGCTTGCAAAGCGGGTGGGCTACACCGAATACTATTTCTCGCATAAGTTTAAAAAGGAGACCGGCATGTCCGTGAACGATTTTATCCTCAATGAAAAAGTCGAGCAGGCAAAGCTGCTTTTATCGGATACCGGCGAGAGTATCCAGGCGATCAGCGACCGTCTTCATTTCAGCGGCCGCAGTCATTTTTATACCTGTTTTCAGAAATTTACCGGCATGTCCCCCAGCGAATACCGCAAAAGGAACGGAAAGCTTTAGCTTATTTCTTTATCTGTGCCTTTTTGTCAGCGATGCGTTTCTGTACCTGCACCATCTCTTCTTTCGTGAGCGGGCAGCTTCGCATAGCGATCAGGGTAACGATCCAGCCAAGCATCGGCAGACCGAAATACACCGCCATCGTCATCCAGAAGATCGCCGGAGTACAGGTCTCACCCGGCTGCGGCATTGTTGTTGTATAACCGATCAGCGCCACCGCTCCGGCAGCGATCAGCGCGCTGAATGAAGAAACCAGCTTGTCGATCAGACTGTAGGTGCCCGTTACCACCGCCGGTATGTATTTTCCGCTGCGATCCAGCTCGTAGTCGATCGTATCCGCCATAAACGCGTTGGAACCGGTTGTCACACACATTTTTGCGCCGGTCAGCGCAAGCTGAAGGATTACATATAGAATCATCGTCGGTCCCATCTGTGCGATCGAAGCGGGATTGATCACAACAAAGAATACAAACATCACAGCTGCGATCACCATGCAGATCTTCGTCCAGGTCACGATTGCTTTTTTGCTGCCGAATTTTCCGGCATACTTTGCTCCAAAAGCTGCAAACACGAGAGAGGGCGCCATTCCGATCACGCTCAGCATCGTGCCAAGTCCCATATTTCCAATGATAATACCGAGCAGCATGGTATTGATAACCGCCTGCGAAGCAGTCTGCTGCGCGATCTTATCGGAGGCGTTCGCCGCGATATAGCACTGCAGCGGCTTATTTCCCTTCAGTGTGCTGATGATATCCTTTATCTTCAGCGGCTCCTGCTTTCCGATACCGCTGAAATATTCCGGCTTGTCAAACTGCGAGATACCGATGCTCACAAGGATCACACCGATCGTTCCCACTACTATAACAAATCTCACGGCAGCAGAGAGGAATGTCTGGTTATACTCTCCGCCGTAACGCGGCAGCAGCACCATGTTCAGCACGATCGTCAACACCATCGGCACAAGATAGTTTAATGCCGTGTGCCAGACGCCGATGGTCGGACGCTGCTTCGGATCGTTCGACATGATCGCCGGAAACGTCTGCGCCGTCATATTTGTAATCGTGTAGCCGATCACATAGATCACATACAGAAATGTGAACACGCCCCATCCAAATCCCTTCGAGGACATCAGATCGAACATCAGGAGAAGCGCAGCCGCTTCGATCGCAAAACCGGAAATCAGCAGTACGCGCAGCTTTCCAAATCTGGTGTTTACCTTATCATAGAGAAATGCCACCAGCGGATCGGTGATCCCATCAAAAATACGTGTGCAGGTAAGGATGACTCCCACCATCGCCGTAGTGATTCCGTAGCCGACACTGGCGCTGTAGCTCGCCATACCGATCAGGTTGTAGACGCTCATTCCCACAAGCGCATTGCAGGCGGCCAGGATGATCTGCCACAGCTTTGCGCGCCGGTACTGCACGCCGTCAATTTCACTCTGACTGAGTTTCTTGTTTTTTTCCATTATATTTCCCTCCAATATCGTTTCTTTTGATACGTCAAGTATAGCGGATTTTTGTGTGCTGTGTGTTTCTTATTTCATGAAAATGTTTCTTTTTTCGTCACTGTTTCTCGTTCAAAATTATTAAAACGATTTTACGAACATTTTCACGAAATTGTAAACCCCCTAGAATTCTACTTTCTATTATAATAAACAAAACTTCACACAGGAGGATACTATGAGAACCATCACATCACTTACAGAAAACTGGACCTTTCTAAAAGAAGCGCCGGATGCTCTCTGTGCGGCTTCTATGCCCGGCGAACAGTCACGCTGCCGCACACCTGGAACGCGGTGGACGGGCAGGACGGCGGAAACGACTATTACCGCGGAACCTGTTACTATGTCACCACACTGAAAAAGCCTTCCATGGACGCAGGCTCGCAGGCTTACCTGGAATTTACCGGCGCCGCAATGATAGCCGACGTTTATATGAACGGCGAAAAGCTTGCTCATCACGAGGGCGGCTATTCTGCTTTCCGCGTAAATATTACCGAATATTTAAAAGAAGAAAATATCCTTACTGTCGCATTAAATAATGAGGATAACACGATCTGCTATCCGCAGAAGGCGGACTTTACCTTCTACGGCGGTCTGTACCGCGCGGTAAACCTGCTCATCGTTCCTGCCGTTCACTTTGCGCTGGACTACTGCGGAACGCCGGGCATCAAGGTGACGCCAGTCGTCAATCTGAAAAACAGAAGCGCCGCAGTCACGCTGGAAGCCTGGACAAACGCCGAGACACAGGTAACCTTTACCGCCGCAGGGCAGACTGTCACCGTTCCCACGGAAAACTGCCACGCGCAGGCGGAAATACTTCTTGAAAATGTCCGTCTCTGGGACGGCGTAAACGATCCGTATCTTTATACGGCAGGCGCTTCCCTGCAGGGCGGCGATTGCGTAAGCACACGCTTCGGCTGCCGCCAGTTTGCCTGTGATCCGCAGAAGGGCTTTCTTCTGAACGGCAGACCATATCCGCTGCGCGGCGTCTCCCGCCATCAGGATTTTAAGGGTGTCGGAAATGCCCTCTCACCAGAACAACACCGGCTTGATATGGAAATCATCAAAGAGATCGGTGCTACAACGCTTCGGCTGGCGCACTACCAGCACGCGCAGGAGTTCTACGACCTCTGCGACGAGAACGGTCTGGTGGTCTGGGCGGAGATTCCCTATATCACTATGCATATGAGCGGAGCGCGCGCCAACACGCTCTCACAGATGGAAGAGCTGATCGTCCAGAATTACAATCATCCCTCGATCGTCGTCTGGGGGCTTTCAAACGAGATCACCGCCGCCAGCGCGGTCAACGAGGACCTGCTGGAAAATCACCGGCTGTTAAATGACCTCTGCCACAGACTTGATAAAACGCGCCCTACCACCATGGCGAACGTTTTTATGCTGGAAACGGATTCCCCGATTCTGGAGATTCCCGATATCAACAGCTACAACCTCTACTTTGGCTGGTACCTGGGCGAATTGGAACAGACAAATGAATTTTTCGACGAATATCACGCAAAATACCCCGACCGCGTCATCGGATTTTCCGAGTATGGGGCAGACGCAAACCCGCAGTATCAGTCCGCAGCTCCGGAAAAAGGAGATTACACGGAGGGCTACCAGGCGCTTTACCACGAACATATGCTGAAACTGATCGAAGCGCGCCCCTATCTCTGGGCAACGCATGTGTGGAACCTCTTCGATTTCGCCGCGGACGGCAGGGACGAGGGCGGCAAGCACGGTGAAAACCAGAAGGGACTTGTCACCTTCGACCGCAAGACAAAGAAAGACGCTTTCTACCTCTACAAAGCCGCATGGAATAAGACAGAAAAATTTGTTCACATCTGCGGCAGGCGCTATGCGGACCGCACGGAGGACGTCACAGAGATAAAGGTGTACTCCAACCAGCCGCAGGTAACGCTGTACGTGGACGAAAAAAAAGCCGGCACGCAGACCGGCAAAACTGTTTTTACATTTGAGGTTCCCATTTCGGGCGCACATACCGTCACCGCGCAGGCGGACGGATGCGAAGATACCATCCGCATACGCAAGGTGGACGAGCCGAACCCGGATTACATTTTTATCAGGCGGGCACCCGTCACAAACTGGTTCGACGACGGCGAGCCTGATGAGACATGCTTCTCCATTAATGATACGCTGGCGGAAATTCGTGAAAATTCCAAAGCCGGAGCGATCATCGACCAGATGATGGCACGCGGCGCCTCCGAGCGCGGCGACGTCGCCGACGCCGTAAAGGATAATCCCGCCCTTCAGCGGATGATGGGACGGATGACACTGGTCAGCCTTTTAAAGCAGAGCGGCGCCGATGAGGAAAGCATCCGGCAGATAAACCGCATTCTGCAGGGAATCAAAAAATAAACCGCATAAAACCGGGAAGCAGCATCTGCCTCCCGGTTTTTATGGATATAAGCGCTCACAACCGATATTTCCATCCCAATGCCTCATACTTTCCAATTCCATAGGTATGATAGGGCAAAAACTCTACCTTTTCGACATTTTTACAATCTTTCAGAAATTCTGCGCGCGCCTTTTTTTCCTGCTCCGTATCGTTTATTGCAGGAATCAGCGGCACACGCACCCAGATGCGCCTGCCCGTCTGGCAAAGCTTCCTAAAATTGTCCAGAATCATCTGATTGCCGCATCCTGTCATCTCGCGGTGCAGTTTTTCATCCATGATTTTCAAATCATACAGAAATAAATCTGCCACTTCCAGAACCGTCTCAAACTGCGTCCACGGAACATTCCCCGCCGTATCCACCGCAAGATGAAATTTGTTCCACTCATTCTTTGCACCGACTGCAAAGGCTTTTACCCATTCTGCATATAAGAGAGGTTCCCCGCCGGAAACCGTGATTCCTCCATTCGTCCGCTCAAAATACGGAATATCCGCTTTTACCCGGTTCCAAACTTCCTGTGGCTCACAAAATCCCCCTACCATCTCCAGTGCCTGTGTCGGGCAAGCCTCCGCGCATTTACCGCAATTATCGCAAAGCTGCGGGTTCCAGACTACCTTTTTACCATCCAATTCCAGAGCCACTTTC
>CABRSG010000088.1 GCA_902473545.1 uncultured Lachnospiraceae bacterium
TGACGGCGGTGAGAATGCTGACGGCAGGCGTTCTTCTGACACTTTTTATTTTGGTGAAGCAGAGAGCGCGTGCGGCCGGTATCTGGAAAAACAGGCGTGATGCCGCGCAGGTAGTAATTTTTGCGATCTGCGGCCTGTTGTTCTGCCAGTATGCATATCTGACGGCGATCTCTTATTCAAACGCCGGGACCGCGACGGTGTTGCAGTATCTCGGCCCCGTGCTGATCATGATCCTGGTGTGTCTGCGGATGCGCCGGCTGCCGACGGCGCGGGAAATATGCGCGGTGATCCTGGCGGTACTCGGGACCTTTCTGCTTGCGACACACGGGAACCTTTCTGCTATGGTGCTTACGCAAAAAGGATTGGTATGGGGATTGATCGCGGCAGTTAGTCTGGCATGTTATACACTGCTTCCGGCACGCATTATTCCAAAGTGGGGAAGTATGGTGGTTACCGGCTATGGAATGCTGATCGGCGGTGCGGCGCTCGCCTGCGCTATGCGCATCTGGGAGATCCCGGTAAACATGGATATGCGTGGATGGCTTGCGGTTGGCGGTGTGGCTATAGTGGGTACGCTGATCGCATATACGCTGTATCTGCAGGGGGTCGGAGATATCGGACCAGTGAAGGCAAGTATGCTGTCGAGTATTGAGCCGGTATCGGCGACACTGCTCTCGGTATTCTGGCTTGGAAGTTCTTTTGAGACGATAGATCTCATAGGATTTGTGTGTATCATGGCGACGGTATTTTTGCTTACCAGAAAGAGAGACGGAGAATGACATGAAACGAGAAGTTTTAGAGAGCGATCTGAAAAAATTATACTCGGCGAACGATATGGCGAAAATCGGCTGCGGAGGCTGCAAGGGCTGCTGGGACTGCTGTACGGGTATGGGAGAGTCCATTGTGCTTGATCCTATGGATATCTGGCGTCTGGAAAAGGGAATGCAGATTAGCTTTTCCGGTTTGATGGAGCGCTGGCTGGAGCTGCATCCGGTAGACGGCATTCTTCTCCCGAATCTTCGCATGGAGGGCGAAGCGGAACAGTGTCCGTTTTTAAATATGGAGAAACGCTGTGCGATCCACGCTTTTCGGCCAGGACTTTGCAGGATGTTTCCGCTCGGACGTATCTATGAAAATGGGAGCTTTCGGTACTTTGTCCAGCAGCAGGAATGCCGGATGCAGCCGAAAACAAAAGTGAAGATCAGTAAGTGGCTGGATATGGAACAACTGACGCAATATGAGATGTTTGTTCTGGAGTGGCACAAGCTTCTTGAGGATGCCGGCGCGCTTTTGCTGTCACAGAATGATGAGCAGCTCACAAAAGATCTGAATGTTTATCTGTTGGAAAGCTTTTATCAGAAGCCGTATGACGGACGGGATTTTTATGTGCAGTTTGCGGAACGGCTGCGATATATGAGGAAACTGATGGAGATTCTTGGAAGGTAATGCACAGAAGAAAGGCTGCCCTTCGGAGCGTATTGGGCAGGCAGTGTCAGACAGGATGAAATGGGAGGAATTATGACCTATGGGCGGAACATGCGAGAGCTGCACATATTATACTTATGACGACGATTATGAGAGCTATGTGTGCGACATTAATATGGATGAGGACGAATATGTCCGGCTGATGTCTGACAGTCATTATCGCTGTCCGTACTACCGCAGCGGCGACGAGTATGCAGTGGTAAGAAAACAGTGCTGACGGAGAGCGGGAGGCTGCAAAATGATCGTGGAGACGATGCCGGGGCGAACCAGCCCGGCAAAATCGCAGGGGGTTTTATATGAGATATTTTGATCTGCACAGCGATACCATCACGATGCTTCATTATCCGAAGGAAAATCTTGCGGACAATAAGCGGATGGTGTCGATTCCGAAAATGCAGGAGGGCGGTGCGTGGATACAGTGTTTTTCTGCGTTTGTGCCGACCGGCTATTTTCCGCGTCTCTGCCGGGATGCATTTACATGGAAAAGGTTTTGTGATATTGCGGATAAAAAAGACCGGCTGCTTGAACTTCATGAGGATGCTCTGACAATGATCACATCGGGAGTGGATATTGAGCGTCTGCTGCAGAATCCGGAGAGCGGGAAAATCGGCGTAATCTTTACCGGAGAGGATCTTGGCGTAATCGGCAACGACATACGAAAACTGGATACGGTCTATCAGCGGGGCGTGCGGATCGCGACGCTTACCTGGAATCATGAGAATACGCTTGGCTTTCCGAACTCGGTAAAGCCGCACGTGATGCAGAAGGGGCTGAAGCCCTTTGGGATTGAGGCGGTGGAACGGATGAATGAGCTTGGCATGGTGATCGATGTTTCTCATCTGTCGGACGGGGGCTTCCGGGATGTGGCGCACATCAGCAAAAAGCCGTTTATTGCGTCACACTCTAACAGCAGGGAGATCACAGATCATCCGCGTAACCTTACGGACGCCATGATTAAGGCGATCGCCGAAAGCGGCGGCGTGATCGGATTGAATTTTGCTCCTCATTTTCTTAGTGAGCGGGGAGGCAGCAGCCGTATTCGTGATATGCTTCAGCACATCCGGCATATCCGCAGTGTAGGAGGCAGCGATGTACTTGCCCTTGGCACGGATTTCGACGGTATCCGCGGGCGTCTGGAGATCGACAGCCCGGCGAAAATACCGCGGCTTTCACAGGTGCTGACGAAATGCGGGATGAAAGAAGCGGAGCAGGAAAAAATGTTTTACGGGAATGCCGTGCGAGTGCTCCGGGAAGTATGGAAACCATACGAAAGGAACGGAAGAAAGGAAGAAAACAAATGAAAACAGAAGAACAAATGGACAAACAAAAAGCGATGCGTCTGGCGATGAACGGCAGGGTGTGTCTGCTCTCAGCGGGAATCATGATGATCTTTATTGCGGTGACAAATACCATGATGTACGGAATTAATATGTTTCTTGTTGCGATGGAGGCATCGAAGGGAACAGAGGAAATTGTTCAGATGCTGGCGGAGTCGGATATGACGATCACAATGGCAGTCATGATGGGTGTCTGCTTTATGCTGACGGCGATTATGGAGATGTTTGCGGGCATCAGCGCCGTGCGTTTCGCGAACCGCGTAGACAGGGCTTTCCTTATGAAGAAAGTCGTATTTATTCTGCTGGGGGTAGAGATCTTAATGGAGATCGTGCTGTTCTTTATGCGGTCGCTGAGCCTTGGAATGCTGTTCACGGCGATCGCCCTTCCGCTGTTTATGCTCTGGGGTGTCACAAGACTGACAAAGCTGGCAAAGGCGGAACCGGATCGTGTTTATGCGGTTATGACAGAAAAACTGAAGGAGAAGCAGCGCCAGGAGCAGGCGGCGGCAAACGGAAAGAGCCTGCGTGAGCGCGCGATGATGAAAGTGTCGGAGTCGAAACCGGAAGATTCGGCGGCGTGGATGCGTGAGCCGGAGAGAACGCAGGAGACGATGGGGACTGCGGAAAATGATGCGCAGGAAGAACCGGAAAATATGGAGGAAGATCACATATCGCAGGTATAGTATGGCATCAGCAGAGCTGCGAGTATCCGATGTCCGGTTCCGGTAAGATGGATGCCGTCGGTGGTGACGGCACAATAGCCGTGCGCATGAGCTGCATCGTTTAAGAAATTCTGCAGCGGCACGAAGGAAATATTCAGATCTGCAGCAGTCTTTGCCATGATGGCTTCGGCTTCGCGGACTGCCGGAAGCCAGGCGGCGTATTCCTGCGGCTGCGGGAAAATAAAGGGACCGAGGGCGAGTATGCGGGCGGATGTGCGGCTGGCAGTCTCGTACAGAAGGTGACGGTACTGCGTGGAAAAATCCTGCGCCTGCAGGGAAACACCGGTGTTCATGGCAACACCAACATTGTTAATGCCGATTTGGACGGTGATATAGTCGGCAGCCTGCCAGACGGTATCCTGCCGCAGACAGCGGAGCAGCGCAGCGGCTGTGAAGCCGTCAAATCCTTTATTATAGAAAGAGCTTTCTGAAAAATGATTTTTGAGCTGTGCGGCGAGAAGGGAGACATAGCCGTCGCCCAGACCGTCGTTTGTTTGCTGCCACAGACGACCGGATGCGGTGATGCTGTCCCCGAAAAAGTAAAATGCAGGCATGATAGAAACCTCCGTTAAAGTAACACATAGAATAAGTATAGTGATAATACGGAAAAAAATCAACCGGTAACTGTTCACTTCGTTCGCAGCAGGTGTTTGAGGCTGGCGTGAACTGTAACATTAACCGGACCGTTTCAGACTTTTGAATACTGTTTTTTTTAAAGAGGGGGGGAGAGTAATGATCATTACAGTTACCATGAATCCCGCGATTGATAAGACCGTGGATATTGACGTCTTGCTGCAGGGCGGATTAAACAGAATCCGACATGTGGAATATGATGCAGGCGGAAAGAGTATTAATGTCTCCAAAACAATACGTGAGCTTGGCGGGAACAGTATTGCGACCGGATTTCTGGCGGGCGGCAGCGGCAGGACGATTGAGTGCGTTCTGAAAGAGAGCGGAATAGAGACAGATTTCGTCTGGGCGGACGGTGAGACGCGCACAAATACCAAGGTGATTGAGAAGAACGGGAAGCTGACGGAGCTGAACGAGCCGGGACCGTTTATTCCGAAAGAAAAGCGGGAAGAGCTGCTGCAGAAGCTGGTGCGCTATGCCGGAGAGGATACGCTGTTTGTGTTATCGGGCAGTGTTCCGGCGGGTGTCGGTAAGGATATTTACGGCGACATTATCCGCCTGGTTCATAAAAAGGGCGCCGCGGTTCTGCTGGATGCGGACGGGGAAGCTTTCAGGGATGCGCTGGAAGCAGGGCCTGACATAATTAAGCCAAACCGCATGGAGCTGGAGGAATATGCAATGCCGGAGCACAGCGGGGAAATGCTGCACAAACTTTCGGATGAGAGTATGCTGCAAAGTGCGGGAGTTAAGGCCTCCGAAGCGGAGCTTTGGAAAATTGCCGCCGGATTACAGGCGCACGGAATCTGTACGGTTGTGGTTTCCATGGGCGCGGATGGTGCGCTGTTTCTGCTGGGGAATTACCATGTGAAATGTCCGGCGCTTCCTGTGAAAGCGCATTCGACGGTTGGTGCGGGGGATGCGATGGTGGCGGCGCTTGCCTGTGCGTGGGACAGAAAGCTTGGAAAGCAGGAGACGGTAAAGCTCTGCATGGCGGCATCGGCAGGGGCGGTGACAACAATTGGAACGAAGCCGCCGGCGAAAGAGCTGGTGGAAGAGCTTGCGCATAAGGTGATAACAGAAAAAATATAAAGAGACAGCGGATTGTCAGGCAGCAGAAAAAGGGGAGATACATGGAGAAACGCCCGCGAAGATCGCGGGCGTTTGCTCTGCAAAGAAAGCTTATGCCACATAAAAGATTACATATTATCCTTTAAGACATCGTGATCGCGCAGCAGTTTTTCGACAACCGTGCCTTTTACTACATGGATCAGCGGTTTTTTCAGTGCATTTAACGGTCCGGGCAGCTCGATTTCCAGCGGAGATTTGCCGTCCATCAGCTTCACGGTGCTGTCGAGCAGCTCGCGGATATCGTAGACGCTGCCCCAGACCTCCGGCACGCCGCGGTCCACGCCGAGCAGTCCGTATACGGCTTCCATAGCGGTGCGGACGGAGTATTCCGTGGTGAATACGGTGTCGCGCGGGGTGTCGGCAAACTGTCCGAGGAAGGCGAAATTTACACATCCATCCGGGATGACATCCGGGCGGTCGCCCTTTGCACGCGGCATGAAGAAGGCGGTGATGTACGGCATCATAGTCGGCACGCAGACTGCGCTGTGCTCGGCAAGCTCCGGAATTTCTTCTGTCGGCACGCCCAGATGGTAGAGCCATTCTTCTGTGATTTCCTTACCGGTACAATCCTTCATCGGCTTCTTTACAAAATCGCCGGGCACATCGGTGAAAAGCCCATAAACCCACACGCATACCTTGTCGGGATCCTGCTCTTTAAACTGTCCCTGACGGTTAATTGTCCAGCTCATCAGCCAGGAGGAATCCTGGCAGCTCACGATGCCGCCGGTAACGACCTTACCGCTCTTTGGATCGCGCTTACAGATTTTTGTAATGTACGGGAGGATCTTGTCGTCCAGCGTGGTGACGGTTGCTGACTCCCAATTTGTTTTTGTGATATCTGAACAGAATTTCTCCGGGTGCCCGAAAGAGGGATCCTGCTTCGCAATATTTTTCCAGAGGTTCCAGCAGCCGCTCGTGCGTACCTCGGCGTCTCCGTTCGGGGCGTGGTGATGATCTCCGTAAATGGTGCCCTCTGTGCAGCTTCCGTTTGTTACAAAAACAAGATCATTCTTTGTCAGAAGGATTCCTTTTTCCACACCGTTTACCCGGCATTCAATCGCTGTGGCAACCTTTTCGCCATCTTTGATTTCAAAAATAACATTGGTTACTTCTGTGTTGAACTGGAAGTCTACACCTGCCGCTTCCAGATATTTCTGCATCGGCAGGATCAATGACTCATACTGATTATACTTTGTGAATTTCAGCGCGCTGAAATCTGGCAGCCCTGCAATATGATGAATAAAGCGCTGGAAGTAGAGCTTCATTTCCAGGGCGCTGTGCCAGTTTTCGAAAGCAAACATGGTGCGCCAGTACAGCCAGAAGGTGGAGTCAAACACCTCGTCGTCAAACACGTCCTCGATCGTCTTATCATACAGATCCTCGTCCTTTGTCATGAACAGCCTCATGATTTCCATGCAGCCCTTCTGGCTGAGATTGAATTTCCCGTCTGTGTGCGCGTCCTTCCCGCGGTCTGCGGTCGCACGGCACAGGGAGTAATTCGGGTCGTGCTTGTTCAGCCAGTAGTATTCGTCCAATACGGAAACGCAGGGCGTCTCCAGGGATGGAATGCTGCGGAACAGATCCCAGAGACATTCGAAATGATTCTCCATCTCGCGTCCGCCGCGCATGACGTAGCCGCGGGAGGGATCAAAAATGCCGTCGCAGGCGCCGCCGGCGATATCCATAGACTCCAGAATGTGAATATGGGAGCCGGGCATCTGGCCGTCGCGTACCAGGAAGCAGGCCGCTGCCAGGGAGGCAAGACCGCTGCCTACGAGGTAAGCGTTTTTCTCATCCACGCCCTCCGGTTTTTCCGGGCGGGCAAATGCCTCATAATTTCCGTTTGAATAGTAGATGCCTTTGCTGTTTTTAGCATTCTTGCCGCGTTCCGTATTGCGATAATTGTTTACCGATCTTTGGGCCGTCTCTTTCTTTTCTTCCGTTCTTGCTTTCTGTGCGAGGTAGGCTGCTGCACCTGCTCCGGCTGCTAAAAGAGCCGCTTTGCCGAGGGATGATTTCTTATTTGACATAAATGATTCCACCTTTCTGAAATTACGGATTCTGTTTGTTTCCTGTCATGAGGACATTGTATACGTAAATTTCCGGGCGGACAATTTACAAAACGGGACATATGATAAAAATTTTGTCATATGTTTCGTTTTGCATATGTTAAATGCTGTGCGCAGAAGATTTCTCTGCGTTGCAGGCAGCATAGTTACGAATAGAATTTGTGATATTTCCGTGCAGGACAGTTGCGATGTTTGCAACGATGTCCGGATAATCCTCTTTCATGCCGTTTTTGATCCAGTCAAGCATGATTCCGACGAAGCTGTATTTGTAAAAATTTGCAATAAATGTTTTTTGTTCCTCCGTGACGGCTGCGTCTGCGGATTTTTCTTCAACAACACCGGCAATCAGAGAGCAGGTAAGCTGAAAGAGATAATTTTCGATCCGTTCCCGGCTGATACTGCGGTAGGCATTTAAGATGAACGGCTTGTTTTCATAGACGGCCTCAAAGATCTGCAGCAGTCCCTCCGGCCAGGTATCATAAGTTTTTTTGCCCTGTAATGCTTTTGCGGCATCTTCCAGACATGCCCATTCCACAAGGTCATAGATATCTTTAAAATGATAATAAAATGCCATGCGGCTGATGCCGCAGTCGCTGGTAAGATCGCTGATCGTAATTTTATCTAATGGCTTTTTCAGAAGGAGGCGCTTGAGAGAATCCTCCAGAGCCTGTTTGGTTAAATTGGACATGGCATATCCTCCGATTTTTATGTGTCATATCACAAAGTATTGTACCACAAAAAAGAGGGCATGATAAGAACTTGTGAACGGAGTGAACAGTAACTGGGGCTTGCTTCTGTGAGCGGTATGTGCTACAATATTTTCGACATATGACGGAAACGGCAGAGGTGAGAGTATGGCAAGACCGAGTAAATGCAGAAGGATATGTTCAGAACCGGCTTACAACAGCTTTATGCCGAGCGGATTTAGCTGCGATGAACAGGTGGTTCTGACGGTGGACGAGTACGAAGTCATCCGTCTGGTGGATCTGGAGAAATTTACGCATGGGCAGTGTGCTGCACAGATGGGGATATCGCGCACCACGGTCACAGAAATTTATGAATCTGCCCGGGAAAAGCTTGCCGACAGCATCGTAAACGGAAAGACGCTGCTGATCGCGGGCGGTCATTACCGGCTTTGCGATGGCTCTTTGGCCTGTCTCTGTCAGAAGCATTGCAGAAAAGCGAAAGGAGCTGCCGCACAGACGGCAGTGTTAAGGAAAGGAGAAGGAACAATGAGAATTGCAGTTACATTTGAGGATGGAAAGATTTTTCAGCATTTTGGACATACGGAGCAGTTTAAGCTCTATGATATCGAGGACGGAAAAATTATAAAGGAACAGGTTGTGGATACGAACGGGCAGGGGCACGGCGCGCTGGCCGGCTTTCTTATGAGCGCGAAGGTGGACACGCTGATCTGCGGCGGTATAGGCGGCGGAGCGCAGATGGCGCTG